>DASQTN010000030.1:0-2253 GCA_035641895.1 Chryseolinea sp.
AATTCCATATTGCAAACTCTTCCGCGCAGGTTTAGCCCACACGAGTCCGCAGAGCACGGCCAAGCCGTGGTCGACATGTCTTCGTAGGAAGTTGCGTCGAGCTCTCCGTGGCTTCCGGACTTCGTGGCGAAAATATCCAATAAAAATAGAGAGGGGTCAGGGCAAAAAGTAGTGATGATGGCTATAGGGTTTTAGCAAATCATAACTTAACAAAGTAGGGATTGTTAACCGTTATTATTTCGAACTATAAAATGCCACAAAGGAGACTCAAAGACACAAGCCCAAAATTACTTAATGTTTCTTAGTGTCTTCTCTGCGGCCTTTTGTTATCGTTTTCCCACTAAAGGAGCGGTGTAAGCAGTCGGCAAATCGAATCGAGCAACCGGTTGTAGAAGGAGCGTTTAGACCATTCAACGTAGCTAATTTCCCTGCTGTCCTTAAGGTCATTGACAAACGACTCGTCAAGTTCAGCACAGAGTTTCTCGTCATAGATTACAGCAGCAATTTCAAAATTTATGTAGAAACTTCGGGTATCCATGTTTGCCGTTCCAACAATGGCGACTTGGTTATCAAACGACATTGTTTTCGCGTGTGCAAAGCCCTTGTCATAAAAATAAACTTTTATTCCACTGCGAAGCAGAGGTTTGACATAAGAAAGTGATGCATGCTTTACAATATGTGAGTCAGATTTGCCCGGTAATATCATTTTGATATCTACGCCATTGCTAGCAGCGATTTGCAGTGCAGTGATGATTTGGTCAGTAGGAATAAAGTATGGCGTCATTATCCATATTTTAAGCTTTGCTTGGTTAATGGCCGCAAGGATTGCTTCCATGCAATAAGGTCGGGGCGAATCCGGACCGCTTGCTACCAGGGCTGCGGTTGCGCCATCCTGGATGTCAAATTGATTTCCAAAATACGGTCTCTCAAATGGGAACTTTTTCTTTGCTGTAAAATGCCAGCTCAAAAGAAATTGAAGTTGCAACTGGTTTACCAGCGGCCCCTCGACCTTGATATGAGTATCTCGCCAGAATAATTTATGTTTCCCGTTGTTGAGGTAACGTTCATCTATATTGATACCTCCTTCAAAACCCACGCGCCCGTCGATAACAATTATTTTCCGATGGTTTCTGAAGTTAGCTTGAGCAAGGAATGGAAATGCCACAGGCATAAACCGGTGCACGTTAATGCCTGTTTTGCGCAGCCTTCTTACCATCTTTCGGTGTTTCTGCGAGCCAAAGTCGTCAATGATGATTCTTACTTCAACACCTTCTTTAGCTTTCCTGATCAAAACATCGACTACTTTTTTTCCCACATCATCGTAGGAAAAAATATAGTACTCCATGTGGATGTGATGCTTTGCCTGCTCGAGAGATCTCAAAACCTCTGGGAATTTTGACTCGCCGTTTAACAGGAGTTTGATGTCGTTATTTAGGGTAAGGAATCCTTGATGCTGATTGAATATCAGACGGGCAGGCGCGATGAGGTCCCCAAACTTTTTTTCAGTTTGATCAAATCGTTTTTCGAATTCAACGTGATGATCGGTCCAAAAGCTTTCCATTACCGGGCTGTCGACGGCGCCCTTTAAATTGAATATCCTTTGCTTCCGGTGATCACGTCCAAAAAAATAATAGACCACCAGGCCTAATACTGGTACAAGGGCGAGAAGCATGATATAGGCAATCGATTTTGCTGGATTCTTATTTTCTAACAAAATCATCAGGATAACTCCAATGTAAGCCAGGACGAAAGGCACCACCCAATACCATTGGTGTGTGATGCGAAGTGCTAAATCCCAGAGTGTCACAGTTGATTATTCGTTATCCTTAAAGTGAGGCAATTTTCTTGTAAACTAATCAATTGGCATTAATAATGTTCGGTGAAATGGAATCATTTGGGAAAGAAGGCTCACTGTTTCTTAAATGCCGCGGAACAAAACCTTCCAAGGCGAACTTATAAAATACAACTCAATTAAACACGTTCACACCAAGCGTAACTCCGGATTTCACAGTGAATTTTTTGAAAGCTGTGTACTTGCTGCCCGTAGTTTGCTTCACGCGAAAAACAATTTTATACTGGCCTGGCAGCAGGTTAAGCGTAAATTGATTCTTCAGGTCATTCAAATTACAAACCCACACTTGCGTTCCATCGGGTTTTAATTCATACAAGCTTCCATATCCTGTAGAAATGGTATTAAAGTTTACGATTCCAGGCGCCGGCAGTAAAATAGTCTCTGTCTTATTGGGTGGTATT
>DASQTN010000031.1:0-4578 GCA_035641895.1 Chryseolinea sp.
ATGATCACAGGCGATCATTGGTTAACAGCAAAAGCAATCGCAGGTGATTTAGGTATTATCTCTTCTGAAAAAGATCTCGTCGTGCAAGGCTCCGACCTTCAAAAAATGGATGATACAGAATTCGATTCCAAAGTTGAAAACATCCGTGTTTATGCACGGGTAGACCCTGAGCAGAAACTCAGGATTATAAATGCGCTGCAAAAAAAGAATCATTTTGTTGCTATGACCGGGGATGGCGTCAATGATGCTCCCGCGTTAAAGAATGCAGATATCGGAATAGCTATGGGCATTAATGGGACCGAAGTATCGAAAGAAGCTGCGCACATGATTCTGCTTGATGACAACTTCGCCACCATCATCGTCGCGGTCAAACATGGTCGAAGGATTTTTGATAACATTCTAAAATTCATTAAGTACATCATGACAGGCAACTCGGGGGAAATTTGGGCGCTGTTTCTGGCACCGCTGCTGGGATTACCTATTCCCTTGCTAGCGATTCATATTCTGTGGGTAAATCTTGTATCGGATGGGCTACCCGGACTCGCCCTGGCTTCCGAACCATCGGAGGCTAACATCATGAAACGGCCGCCACGAACACCTGACAAAAGTGTTTTTGCGGACGGCATGGGTTGGCACATTTTAGGCATCGGTCTCCTGATCGGCTTAGTCACGATTGGCCTACAGGCATGGGCCATAAAAAATGATTATGACAACTGGCAAACTATGACCTTTACCGTACTTTGTTTTAGCCAGCTTGGTCATGTTATGGCCATTCGTTCAACACATCTTTCAACGTTTACGGTCGGAATATTTTCCAATAAACCGATGATCCTTGCGTTGGCTATCACGATCGTCCTTCAACTCACCATCATTTACGTTCCGTTCTTCAACGACATCTTCAAGATCAAGCCTCTCACGCTGACAGAACTCGGAATCACGGCAGCAGTATCTACCATTGCCTTCTGGGCAGTGGAACTGGAGAAAATTGTTAGAAGAAAGCGCCGCCGAGGCACCTAATCCTTCAATTAATTCCCACCTGAATTTCCGTAACATTGGCTTCAGGACTATAAAAATCGCTATTCACATAAATCTCCCGGTTAATGGAAGATGGCTCCATTTTATGCTTTGTGATGAACTGCATCATTTTGTTGTAGGTATTGGGAATCTCACTCCAGCCCCCTTCGTGAATTAATGAAACGCATTTAAAGGGCTGCGTCCTTTTGAAATGAAATTTGCCATCATAGCCCGGCAACACTTCGGCAACCGGAAGGGCGATCTCAAGCGTAAATCTCTCCTGATGCCCGGTAAAACCGATATAATGCCAATGAACCGGTCCGGTAATGCGCAGATCTTGATCTACAGCTTCACGATAAATTTCTTTTGCTACGGGAAGAAAGTCTATAAGGGCATCAACGCTCGTTTCCGTCCTGTAGTAAATAAAATTGATGGGTTTTACTTCTTTGACTTGCATATATTTTAATTTTTATGCTAATCAACACTACTACCCTGACAACCCTGTGTCAGCAACCTCCATCAACTCCAAAATAATTTTTACTTGAATGTATATCGTTCAGACGCTTGGTGCGGCAAGGAATGAGCGTCGGAACGCAGAGATTGTGACTCTGGTGTCCTCGGGTTATCATTTCCTCGGCGCACTCGCACTGAAAGATTAAGACATGTTAGAAAACGCTTACGCTCGCCTCTTCAAAAACGGGATAGTCTATATAACCTTTTTCGTCGGCAGAGAAAAAGGTGCTTGCGTCTAGTTTTATATTTAATGGCAAGTTCTTTCGAAAGCGATACACCAAATCAGGATTAGATATGAAGGGTCTTCCAAATCCAATTAAATCGGCCAAACCAGCGGAAAGGTCATGCTCGGATTTCGATAAATTATATCCTCCCGTTAGTATGATGGTGTTCTTAAAGTCATTTCGAATTGCCTTTTTTAATGATAATGGTACCTCAGGAGATCCGTCCGAGCTTGTATCTACTAAATGGATGTAGGCGATAGAAAGTTTGTTTAATTCGTCAGCCAGATAGGAATAGGTTGCGTCAATTTCAATATAGTGGGGCATGTCATTGTAAACACCATAAGGGGAAAAACGGATTCCTGTTTTGTCGTTACCGATTTCCTTTGCCACTCCTGCCGCTACTTCCAGCACGAAACGTGACCTGTTCTCTATGCTTCCGCCATAATTATCAATTCGCTGATTGGCATATGGTGACAAGAATTGCTCCAGAAGGTAGCCGTTGGCGGCATGGAGCTCGACACCATCAAACCCGGCATCGACCGCGTTGCGGGCGGCTTTTATAAACTCTTCCTTAGCATCACCAATTTCGTCTATTGTTAACTCCTGGGGTACTGGAAAATCTTTTAATCCTTCCTGATCCGTCCACATCTTTCCTTTCGGTTGAACGGCGGATGGCGCTAAAATTCTTGCACCAGCTGGCAGGTTATGACTATGTCCGATTCGGCCGGTATGCATAAGCTGGATGAAAATTTTTCCCCCATTGTCGTGCACTGCTTGTGTAACTTGTTTCCATGCTTCTGTTTGCTGCGGAGAAAAAATTCCGGGAATTCGCGCATATCCTAATCCGTTGACAGATGGCGCCACGCCTTCTGTAATGATCAGTCCAGCCGTCGCTCGTTGTGCATAATACTTCGCCATCAATTGATTTGGAATATTGTTAATTGCACGACTTCGGGTCATCGGCGCCATTACGATTCGGTTCGAGAGGTTTGCTGAACTTAGCGCATGTGTTGTTAGTGATAATTTGGTTTCCATTGGTGTTAGATTTTAATTAGTGATATATTTAAATGTGTCGATGTGTTGTGATAAAATTTTTAGTTTGTAGCCCTACTGATCAAGCTGAAATCAGCGTTCAATAAGATTGATGTATTTAAACGTTTCAATGTATTTTTAAAAAAAATTTAAATTGATTTCAATTGTTCTCTTACCGTCGAAGTGTATTCTTTAATCAAAGTATCGTTCAAATTATACTTGTGATTTCTACCCTCCTTCTCAGGCTCAATAAGTTCTGCTTCAATCAAAATTTTGATATGATGACTGATAGAAGGTTGCGTCAAATCCAAGACGTCTTGAATTTCAGAGCACTGGCCACATCCCCCTTTTTTGGAAATATGTTGCAATATCTTCAGTCGGTTAGAGTCGCCAAGAGCTTTCGATATTTTCTCAACTTGTTTTAAAGTCAGCACAAAAATGTATTGAAGAATTTAAATATATGAATCCGAATATAGATACGCAAAATAACTTTAAAAAGTTTCAACATCTACCAAATAGTGCAAAAAACCTGCTCAAATTGCATCAGATTTGCACTTTTTGGTCTGTCCATTTCCGAATATCATGCTCATAATGGGTTATCAACATCAACGTAGTTTCCGGCTTTAAGTGGGATAACAAGTATTGGGTCAACCTTTCCTTTTGAATATGGTCTAAGAATTGAAACGGCTCATCGAGTAACAATAATTCCCGATTTGATAAGAAACACATCATGATCATCGTCAACTGCAGCTCGCCGGAAGATAAAAAACGCACGTGTTTGTTCATTACTTCATTAGCATTGAAGAATTCAATTAGTTTTTCAAATATATCGTTGTCTACAGTTTGATGAACATCATTAATGTATTCACGTGCCGTTACCAATATACTTTTCGGATTTAAATAGCTCACTTGTTCAGGCCCCAGGTAATTAATGCGGCGCTTTATGTCCCAAATGGATTCACCTGAGCCGCGCTTTTTACCAAACAAATAGATGCCCTGCGCATAGGCCTGGGGATGATCGGCAAAAATCAAACTAAATAATGTGGTCTTTCCACTGCCATTCCGACCCACGAGCGCCCATCGTTGACCCTTCATTACGCGCAGATTGAAATTTTCAAAAAGCGTAAGGTTCCCATATCTTAATGTGAGATTTCGGATACTAATAACTTCCTCGTGTGCGACCTGAACTTCCCGACCAGGAACCAAACCTATGGTGCTATTATCGCCTTGGAGTGCACCGGTAAATTGCTCAGACTTCTCAATCTGGAAATTATCTAAAGTCAGCTTTCTGTTAATACATGACGGAAGGTGATGATGGTGATCAACAAGAATCACTTGCACGTTGTGTCGGGAGACAATAAAATCAATGAACTGGCAAAGGTCTTCACGACTTTGGTGATCCAATCCTTCGAAAGGACTATCGAGTAACAGCAACTTTGGAACACCTTTCAAAAAACTTTTAAGCAATAAAAATTTTTTTAACTGGCCGTTGGATAGTCGGGTCAGCTCAACATCCAACAAATGTTCAATTGATAAGCTGTCAGGAATATCCATCTCCCTCAACCTTTCCGCCGGAGTCCCAAGCAAGTCCCTCACCGTTGGAACAGCCGCATCCCCCATCTCATAATAACGTTGTTGATAAAATAAATCGTGGCTTCCCCTTAAATAGGCATGCAAAGCGTGTGCGGGTATATACGTAATTAGCCGTCTTTTTTCCTCGTATCGTTGTTGCCATGTATCTCCATGTATAAAGTCATATTGTATTTCTCCCTGTGGAAAATGTAAGATTCCCGCC
>DASQTN010000032.1:0-5227 GCA_035641895.1 Chryseolinea sp.
GATATAAAAGTCGATAATCACTTCTGCTTCAGCTTGACAGCTTGGGTGCGATAATAATTTCCCTCTTCGTTCGGCAATAATTCGCCCAGGCGTACATAAATATCCACAACCGTGCTGTCGTAACTAAGAGCCTCTTTATAAAGGTCAACAGCGCGCGAATAGTCGCCTTGTGTATCAACGATGTAGGCCATCAGGTGACACAACGCCCGAGTCCGAATGGCTCCATCTTCGTACGCGATTGTGTACCATCGCAGCGCATCATCGAATTGCTTTTGTGCGTAATATGAATCGCCTATAAGTAACATCGCATCATAGTAGTCGGAATTCGCTTCCAATATCGGAGTCAGCAAGCCAATGGCTTCACCGTAATTCCCGCGATTATAATAAGCCAACGCTTTGTTGTAACTGGCTTCTTTATAACTAGGATCTATGGCCAGTGCCTTGTCAAACATAATTAGGGCCGAATCTTGCTGGCTTCGAATGGCCAATACTTTTCCATAGCCGACCATAGCTTCGGTAGATTGGTCGTTGGCCCTCCAGGCACGGCGATAATTCAGGTATGCAGAGTCATAATTGCCACTCCAGAAATTTTCATCACCCACTTGAAAATATTGCACGGACTCATCCAATTCCCCAGAGGATCCGAAGAAGATACTCCCAATGAAAAAAATAAAAAACGTTATAAAAATTCCAGTGACCACAAAAGCCGCCAATCGTCGATTCGCTTCTGGGGTTGTAGTTTTTGTAATTGGCTTATGTGTGTCTTTTGAAGCTGAACTTGATCTCTGAAAAATATTGGCAAACGTGTCGAAGAAAGGTGTGGAGCTTGAGTTTGACTGAGTTGTTGATTTAAACGATTCTGGATTTCTTCGGAGTGGCAACGCGTAAAAACCCAAAAACAAGAAGTACAGTGCAATTCCGAAAAGAATGTAAACAATAGAAGTATCAATGGACCAACTCAACGCCATGGCCATTAGAAAGACATAGCCAATAGTGAAGTAGATTTTTGACTTGATTTGTTTATCGCTAGGATTTGAATGCGTATTCCTTTCCATATGGTTGAACAGAATGCAATTGCTTCAAAAAGCCAGAAGCCTCCTTCGAGGCTTCCAGCAGGGCTCCACTCGAAAAATATTTTAATCTTCCAGAATTTCCACTTCTACCCGAACGTTCTTCCTGGCATTTGCGCTATTCTTATCATAGATGGGCCGACGTCCTCCCCAACCCTTTAATTCCATTCGGTCTGGTTGAATACCCTCGCTTACTAAATATTGTTTAACAATTTGCGCACGGTCATACGATAGCTCCTTCGCCGAGCCGACCTGTTGCGCTGATCCCGTGAGTGAGAACAAATTTTTCTCAGGACCCATGGTAATTATTTTTCCGTGATAGCTTCCATTTGTGTGTCCATGCAATCTAATTCTATAGCGAGGATTTTCCTGCATAAGTTGTAACAAGTTGTTCAACTCATATTTGGACTCAGGCAACATCAGGGAAGCATCATTGTAAAAATAAACATTAAATAATGTGGCAAGATCGCCCTTGTGATATCGCACAAGGTTAAAATTAATGACCAACGTTGTGCCCATCAAATCCACAAAATCTTTTACCGTGTCGACAAGGGGTAACGGATAATTTATTTCTTGTTGAATCTTGCGATAGCCAAAGACGTCGCAGATCAATGTGAGTTGTCCTGATTTGCTTTTTGGATCGGGCAGGTTCAAATATTCATTGCCTTTCACTTTCGCCATAAGCTTTACACGTTCGGTATCGACAACTTCCACATCGCCCTCTACAATTCGATTGTTTCGGGCATTAAAAAGACTGAGGAAAACTTCCGTATTTCCCAGTGTCATTACCGGATATTGTACGATTTCCGGATTGTCTGTGATGGTAGTTTGATCTTGTGCGATGCTCTCTACCAATACCTCATCCGTTGCTTGTTTCTCAGCCGTTTTTGAACTTGAAATGGGAGTTGATCCCGGCGGACGTGAACTGTCCGAAATTACTTCCGGAGCTGTTGGGATATCGCCTGAGACAACACGCACCCAGGCATCGGTAAATGTTCCTGCCTCGCGCGTATTTTTCATGTCATGCAACGATTCCCGCAGATTATTGAAATACTTTAAATAAACAAAGTAAAAATTCTTACCTGAATTAAAACCATAATCAGCGCTATAGCCCTTACCTTTTAGCACTTCAACAAATTGCTGGGCCATTCTTTCCTGCGATTTGGAATAGGCACCAACCACGATATAATAGCCAGGTGTTAATTCGTTTAATTTTTGCGAGAATGCAGTAGCAGAGAAGAGAAGAATTCCAAAGCCAACCAGAATTCTATAAAACCGGCTCATGTCAGATAGGTAAAGTTTTACCTAAGTTATTCAAAACCAGCTAATCGCGAAGCATTTATAGGATAATATGTCGAGTTATACGTTGGATTGAAATTTTTCCTTCAAAAAGCCTATTCCATACCCGTACAGCTGGCACAACGCCGCTGGAACAGACAGCAGTGCGACTGAGAAATCTTTGTTTTCAATGAGTGAATGAAAAAAAATTGCTAGTAGATAAATAGTAAAAAGGCTCACGCCGACCAAGAACAAATAAAAGTTGATGAAAGGGAGAATAAGCATGGCGATAGTTCCCAAGAGAAAAAAAGAAGGGAACCAATGCGTGAGCTTTATCTCTTCCGGATGCACGCGTCCAATAAGCGCACGGCCTTTCCCAAAATTGTAGACTTGATTATAAAATTGATTAAAATTTATTCGCCGTTTATGATAAACGAATGCGTCGGGGATTAATCCAACCTTAAATCCCGCCTTTTTCATTCGGATGCTAAATTCGATATCTTCTGCGAAGCGGTCGAACTTGAAACCCTTCGTCACTTCATAGACCTTACGGGAAATTCCCATGTTAAAGCTGCGGGGTTGGAACCAACCGAGGTGTTTTTTCCCTCCACGTATTCCTCCCGTTGTCAGAACTGAGGACATTGTATAGCCCATCGCCCTTTGCTTTGTCGTAAAATCATCGTGCGTTTTATCGGGACCACCCCATGCATCCCAATGATTTTCTTCAATGGCTTTGACAACAATTGAAAAATAGTCTGATGGCAAAATGCAGTCGGAGTCAAACACAACAAAGTAATTTCCTTTTGCCCGTGCGAAACCCGCATTACGGCTTGGGCCAGGACCACTGTTCGGTTTAAAAAAATACTCTATTGTCAGTTGATCTCGAAAGAAATCTACAATGTCTTCACAACGCGTTGAAGATCCATCCTCTACGATAATAACTTCTAAATCTTTGAAAGTTTGCTTCGCAAGACTTCGCAAGATTTCCTTCACCTCTTGAGGTCTATTGTAAACTGGAATTATAACAGAAAACTGAGGCTCGCGCATTAACAGCTAAATAAAATTGGAAGTTAGAGGTTGGCGAAAGAAATAAAAACCGAAGGCACAAATTTGCTTGTATGGCGGACATTTAGCGTTTGAATCGCACAACGTAGTCCGATTTCGCACAAAATCCGAGCGCCCTTGAACGGACAAAATGAAAGAATCTCGTTTATTAGTGCAAAACATATGTTTTACTGGTTGGCTCGTCTTTAGCCTGATACCGCCGTAGAACCTTAAATAACGCTCATGTTTCGTAATTGCCTCACGGTCGCTCTTCGCCATCTTTCCAAGAACCTTTTTTATTCCCTTACCTCCATTGCTGGTCTTGCGTTGGGTTTGGCTTGCGTCTTTCTCATTATTCAATATTTGAAGCAAGAATTGAGTTATGACCACTTTCATGAACATGCGGAAGATATTTATCGCATTACCTGGGAAGACGAGAATCCTCAGACACGCACCCCCCATCCGATGGCCCAAGCTTTGGTCGCCGATTTCCCAGAAGTCGAAAGTGCGGTGAGCGTAACACCTATGTGGGGGTTAGGCCTTACGCGCGAGGCTTTCTCTTTTCGGAATCCGGAAAAGGATGTCCAGTTTGAGGAAAGCAACGTAATGGCCGTCGACAGTAGTTTTTTTGATGTGTTCACTTTTCCACTTATCAAAGGCGATCCAAGGACTGCGTTAAAAGACCCGGGAGGCATTTTGATTTCAAGCTCAATGGCCAAAAAATATTTTGGTGACCAGGACCCGTTGGGAAAACAGCTCGCTGTGAATGACGAAAAAGATTTAATTCAGGTCGTGGGCGTCTTTAAGGATGTACCGGCCGAATCGCATTTTCACTTCGACTTCCTGGTATCCTATGTAAGAGAAAAAGGGTTTGAGGATTCTGAAAGTCAGTTTTACGCATGGAGCGATTTCGGCCACTATAACTATATACGTGTAAAGAAAGGCACAAATGCCCAAGCGCTGCAAGGCAAGATGAATGAATGGGTAAGAAAGTATATTAACGTACCCGATGATGTCTTTCAATCTTTAAGGAATAATAATTTTGGCTTCAGGCTTCAACCCCTAACAAAGATCCATCTTCATTCGCATTTGCGCTGGGAGTTAGAGCCCAATGGTTACATAGCCTATACTTATATGCTAATGACCGCCGCTTTTCTCATTCTGATTGTCGCCGGCGTTAATTTCATAAACCTCACTACTGCGCAATCGGCAAGCCGCGCTAAGGAAATCGGAATCAGAAAATCATTGGGCGCTTTTCGAAACGAGCTTGCGCTCCAATTCACCGCCGAGTCTATATTAGTAAGTTTATTAGCAATGGTTTTGTCGATCGTTATAGTAGAACTGGCGCTCCCATTATTCACATTAACAACCGGCAAGCCGATTAAAATCGATTACCTTTTTTTTATTGTGATTTTATTGGGTATGGCACTGGTGACGGGAATTCTTGCCGGCATGTTTCCGTCATTTTATTTGACTTCAATCAAACCTAGTGCGATTCTTAAGGGAAAATTTTTGCAGGGCTCAAAGGGTTCGGTACTGCGTGAAGGTTTTACTGTGTTTCAGTTTTTCGCATCGATGATATTGATCACTTCAAGTATTATTATTTACAATCAACTCAATTTTATTCAGCACAAAGATCTGGGTTTTCAACAGGAGGAAGTTATAGTGCTTCCAATAAAAAGTCTCGAGACCATTAATCCCAAGTTCGAAGAAATTCAAAGCGAACTGTTGCGGATACCAAATGTAAAATCAGTTTCAGCTTCCTCGAATGTTCCCGGCCGACCCTTCAATCAAAATCCTGTCTTTGCCACTCAATCTCCTCAAATGCGGATGGC
>DASQTN010000033.1:0-3738 GCA_035641895.1 Chryseolinea sp.
TAAATATGAACCACTGCCAGGTGTTTTTGTGCAGGGAAAATTTACCCTGGGAGAAAATATTGGAGATCTTGGTGGAATAGTTATGGCCTATGAAGGACTGCAACGGTTCTATAAAAATCATGAAAAACCCGGCCTGATCGATGGACTTACACCCGAGCAAAGATTTTTTGTTTCCTGGGGAACGATCTGGAGAATAAAATTCAGAGATGAATTTTTGAGGACGCAGGTACAGACTGATCCGCATGCGCCAGGGATGTATAGAGCAAATGGCCCGCTTACAAACTTCGAACCTTTCTACCAGGCGTTTGGCGTGAAAGAAGGGGATAAGATGTATCGCCCTGATAGCGCGAGAGTGAAAATTTGGTAGGAGAGGGCATTTTTTGATTTTAGATTGACGATTTTAGATATTATGTTGCAAGCCCAAAAACACTATTGTTCACAAAGGCGCTCAGACTTCTTTGTGAACCTTAGAGTCTCAGTGCGTTTGGCTAATGCACTTTAAGATTTTGGATTGACGATTTAGACGGGATTTCACCACTTTTTTGCGTTTGCCTTTTGCAATCCATTAAGACTTTATTATAATTGCGCTCTCAAATCACAAAAGAGTCCATGGGAAAAGGCGACAAAAAGACGAAAAAAGGAAAAATCTGGAGAGATTCTTATGGAAATTCTAGAAAGAAGAAAGCGCTTAAAGCAAAGTTGAGGAGAACAGCGTCTAAGAAAGCAGCGCCCGCAGCTGCTGCGTCAGAGACTGCTTCTAAGCCTAAACGGACTGCTCCGAAAAAGAAGGATGCTTAATTAAAATGAAAAGATTGACAAACATAGCTTGGTGGTGGCACAGATCCAGAATCGATTTGTGAACAGCCTCGTTATAACTATACTAATGCCTGAAGGCCTGCTGTTCATAGCAGGCCTTCTTTTTTTGTTACCAACATCACCAATAAGGTGGTCAAATATATAGCAGTATGAAGTATAAGCTGAAAACGTATTCCAAAAAAATGCTGGCCGACACCATCACTCCCGTGAATATCTATTTGAAGTTACGCGATATTTATGCTGGAAGTATTTTGCTGGAAAGCTCCGATTATCACGGTCACGAAAACAGCTTGTCATTTATCTGCTGTGATCCGATTGCTTCATTTCAGGTTAGCGACAACGTTGCTGAATCACGATATCCGGATGGCGAGTTTAATAGCGCAAACATTGATAAAGTGGGACAGGTAACTTCCATGTTCGAAAACTTTCGAAGTGCCTTTGTTCCAGACGCGATCGTTTCCAAGTACGTTAATTGTGGATTATTCGGGTACATGGCCTACGACTCCATCCGTTATTTTGAAGATGTTTCAATCACAAAAAAAGAAAATCTTATTCCGGATATTCTTTACAAGTTGTATCGATATGTGATTATTGTTGACCATTTTTCCAATGAATTGACACTATTCGAACATTGTTACGAAGGCCCGGGAGAATGTCGCAGTACCCTGGATAGGATAGAGCAAATTATTTTTAGCAACCGGTTTTCGACGTACCGTTTTGCGCTTACCGATGCTGAAACTTCGAACGTGGATGACGACGAGTTCTTGAAAATAATCGAGAAAGGAAAAGAACATTGTTATCGCGGTGATGTATTTCAAATTGTTTTATCGAGAAGGTTTACGACAGGTTTTAAGGGCGATGAGTTCAATGTCTATCGTGCCTTACGCTCCATTAACCCGTCTCCTTATTTATTTTATTTTGATTATGGCAATTTCAAATTGCTTGGTTCATCTCCAGAAGCCCAGCTGCAGGTAGGAAACGGCAAAGTTCATATCTACCCTATAGCCGGTACCTTCCGCAGGTCTGGTAACGACCAGGAAGACGCGGCGATAGCTGAAAAACTGGCGGGCGATGAAAAAGAAAATGCTGAGCATGTGATGTTGGTCGATTTAGCACGAAACGATATGAGCCGGAATGCCGAGCAAGTCAAAGTAGAAGTCTTCAAAGAAATCCAGTTTTATTCTCATGTTATTCATCTTGTTTCAAAGGTGACAGGTACGCTAAAAAAACAGGCGTCCATTATCAGGATGGCTGCTGACACATTTCCAGCAGGAACATTATCGGGGGCGCCCAAGCATATGGCTATTACTCTCATTAATAAATATGAGAATGTAAACCGGGGGTATTACGGTGGGGCTATTGGATTCATTGGTTTTGATGGATCATTCAATCATGCGATAATGATTCGGACATTTTTGAGTCATGGAAATAAATTGATTTTCCAGGCAGGAGCTGGCGTTGTTTCCAAATCGAAATCGGAAAGTGAATTACAGGAAGTGAACAACAAACTTGAGGCGTTAAGGAAAGCCGTGGTGCTTGCGGAGAAGATTTAAAAATTAAAATATTGAAAGATTGGAAAATTATCGGATAGGAAAGTTTTGAAACATAAAATTACCCGTTATGGCTAAAATTTTAAGATTTGAAGACATGGAGATATGGAAAGAGGCAGTTAAGATTGGTGTTGACATTTATAAGCTAACATCAAGAGATAAGTTGGAGAGAGATTTTTCTTCAAAGGATCAACTGAGAAGAGCTGCCATCTCAATTTCCAATAACATTGCAGAGGGATTTGAATACAATAACAACAAAATGTTTCTCAAGTTTCTTAGCTACGCAAAAGCCTCCGCAGGAGAATTGAGAAGCAATCTTTTTGATCTTAAGGAGGCTCAGTTAGTAAGTGAAGCGGATAATGACAAACTCCGCGAAAGCTTGGTCAGTGTGTCAAAAAATATTAGTGGATTTATGAAATATTTAAAAGATTTCGAATCAAAGAAAACATAAAACGAAAGCTTGGTCGGCGTTCATAATTTTAAAATCTTTTAATCTTACAATTTTCAATTACCTACATGAAAATATTAGTTCTGGATAATTACGATTCGTTTACCTACAACCTTGTTCACATAATCAGGGCATTGGGCCATGCTGTCGACATTTATAGAAACGACAAAATACCCGTTGAAGATGTTGGTAAGTACGACAAGATCTTGCTTTCACCTGGCCCGGGCATTCCCGATGAGGCTGGTATAATGAAACAAGTGATAAAAGAATACGGTCCAACCAAAAGTGTTTTGGGAATTTGTCTAGGCCACCAGGGAATAGGTGAAGTGTTTGGCGCTTCACTCTTTAATATTCCCAAAGTGCTCCATGGCGTGACTTCCACGGTAGAAGTAACAGACAACGATGAGTATTTATTCCAGGGGGTTACAAAGACATTCCAGGGAACACATTACCACTCGTGGGCTGTACGGGCGGAAAGCATCACTGACGAACTAAAAGTAACCGCGGTAAATGACGAGGGCCTGGTAATGGGTTTGAGTCATAAAAAATATGACGTCAGGGGCCTACAATTTCATCCCGAGTCCATCATGACCCCGGAAGGACCAAAGATGATTGCAAACTGGCTTAAACACTAAACAAGGTACGAGGTACGAGGTACGAATTACGAAGTACGAAACTTCAACACTAATATGAAACAAATTCTCAACGAACTGATTGACCACCGCTCGCTTACTAAAGAAACTGCCCGTCAGGTGTTGGTAGATTTAGCGACCGGCAAATATAATCCAAGTCAGACGACTGCATTCATGACAGTGTACATGATGCGGAGTATTACCGTGGATGAACTTCAGGGCTTTCGCGATGCCATGCTGGAGTTATGTGTCCCAGCTCTTTTTGATCAGCCAGTGATGGATGTATGTGGGA
>DASQTN010000034.1:0-3211 GCA_035641895.1 Chryseolinea sp.
ACTTGAAAGGTGCCATCTTTGAATTCAACGGCGTCATTATCGGAGAGGTCCGTCAGTCCAACGACGTAACGAAGACCGCCGATAAATCCCAACGGGAGACTAACGCCTGCACCAAAAGCTGCGCAGGTGGTAGTGCTTTTCAACTGATCTTTAACATCATCATTGTCTATTTCAGCGTTTGTAAGGAAATTGAACTGAGGACCTGCTTCAATAAATATCAGGTCCACGGGTTTCCAACGCAGCAAGATCGGCACAGTTATGAAGTCCGTATTAAAATCCCCCACACCCTCTATCTCAGTACCCTGCGAGCTCCATAAAACTTCAGGGGTTACACCCCACTTTTCGGAAAAGTTAAAGTTAACATAGGCACCAACGTGATATTTGGTAACGGAAGACGTGCTGAAATTGTCTGATGAATACGTAGAAAAGTTAGCACCAGCTTTAATGCCAACTCCTACGCCCTGCGCAAAAAGAAACGCCGGGCCAGACAATAGCGCCAAAGTAAAAATTAGTTTTTTCATAAGAGTTTTTTTAATGAATATAACAATTTGGAATGCGACGAGAAAGGGTCAATAAGACTTTTCCAAATGATGTTAATGATTTATTCATTCACTGGTTCCTTAAAAAATTATTTAATAAATTGCTAATCTCACGCAAATGGCCCTCGTGATTTGCTAAAAGCGTCTAGCCCCTTTACTTTTTCCACGTCCGGTCCAAGCGCATGCTGCGAGACAGGGATTCCGTTGTGTTCATTGAATCCAACCGTTAGCCGGTCACACAAATGATGGAAGGTTGTGAGCCCGTAGTATTATCTTTCGAAACGTTATATAAACATAAGTTGTAGGCTTCTGAACGTGCCAAACAATAAGATTTGGTGGTGTTACCATGGCACTTTCATTCGGAACTCTTGGCGCAATGCGCAAGCCCTTACTTCGGGTCTACCAAGCGGTAAGCAGCCAGGGTCGCAAGGTCACCATCTTTGCCGGGTTTACTGCTGCCATGTTCCATTCCGACGAAACCTCGGTACCCTTTATTGTAAACGTGCTGTAACACTTTTGGATAATTGATTTCTCCGGTCGTAGGTTCATTTCGCCCTGGTGTATCGCCCATCTGTATGTATGCGATCTCATCCCATGCGTAGTCCAGCGTTGGTAAAAGATTTCCTTCCTGAATCTGAACATGATAAAAGTCGAACAGTACTTTTACACTGGGACTACCGACGGCCTTAGCTAGCGTATAGGCCTGGGGTATGGTATGTAAAAACATTCCCGGATGATCGATCTTATGATTCATCGATTCCATTACCATGACAATTCCATGCGGTTCATAGATGTCCGCAATACGCTTCAGCAACTCGATAGCATTGGCCATCTGAAAATCCCAGGGAAGTTTTGGGTCTGCCATACCCAGCACATTGTGAATGAACTTGGTATTCATTCGTTTGGCAATATCAACTGATGCGCGGACATCTTGCAGCACCTTTTCCCTTAAATCTTTATCGCGACCGGCAAACGTTACATCTTTGAAAGTAAGTGTGCCGACGAACTGCCCAAACTCCATTCCCAATCCCTGCACAGTTTTGCTGATCTTCTCTTGCTCTTCGGCCGGTCGGTTCTTGAGTCCTGTGTTCTCCCAGGCCCGAAACCCTTGATCGTGCCCCCATTTAATTTGAGCCAGTGGATCGCTGCCCGCTACGTCTCCGAAAATTCCAAACTCAGGGGAAAATTTCATTTTAAAAACATTGTCAAAGGATTTTTCACTAGGTCTCTCCGAAAATGACAAAAAAGGAAGTATGCTTGCTGGTACTACTCCATCTTTTACAAATGTTCGCCGGTTCATATTGGATCGTTTTTATTGGTGGAGTAATGCATATTTGGTTAGCGCAAAAGTTCAGCGTCTGTATCAGGGTCCTGGTCCTGACCGAGGAGGAAAGCCATAAGGTCAGCCATTTCTTGTTCAGTAACTAACTTATCCAATCCCAAGGGCATCATGGAAATGTTTTGAATTTCTGTCGACATAATATCCTTGCGTTGAATCTGCACAGATTCCAATGGAGAAATCCCGAGACGGATAGTCCCTGCTGTCTGTTCCTGAATAATTCCGGTAAACACATTATCCTTCGTTTTGATTTGATACGTTTCATATTCTCTGACAAAACTAACGCCAGGATAGACGATCGCTTCAACAAGGTCATGGGCTGAACGATCGCGCTGGATAGAAGTAAGGTCGGGACCGAAGATACCACCTTCCTTACCGATGGCGTGACAGGTATAACAAATGGCCTTGCCAAAGAACAGCATTCTTCCCCGTTCAATGTCACCTTTGTTTATATTCTTTTCAATGGCATGAATACGCGCTAATCGGTCACCGCGTACCTCTTTCAATTTCGCGATCAGCTTTTCTGTAGTTGTATTTAATTCAGGAGGATACTTCGAGAAAGTTTTGCGAAGATACTCTTCGGTTATGTTGTCAAGACTCGGCGAATTTTCCAGCGCGCTGGCTAATGACCTACCGATTTCAATATCATTAGCGCCCTGGAAAACGGGCATCAGTCGCGGAAGTATAAATGCATCGGCTTTGCCGAGAAAGTCCTTCGCAAGTTTTAAGAGTAGCTCATTCGACAAGTTAGCTTGACCCAAAACGCCCGCCGCCTGTTGGCGTATGCTAGGATCGTTGCCCGGCTGTAGCTGCGCAAATAAATAATCGAAGCGCTTTGCTGGAAGTTGTGTGCTGTCATTAATTAATGTGCTAATAGCGTTCATTCTAAGGGCCGGTGTATTTTGATCATTATCTGCTACCTTTTCAAGCGCATCGTTCAGTGATGTGATGCTATGCAGCCGAATAATCTTTATCACATTGAGCTTCACAATTTCATCAACGTTCGACGTCAGTTCCTTTCCAAGCTGATTAACCCAGCCTGAAGGAACTTCCTCGATATTACAAGCATTTATCGTCTCCAGAACAAAGAGCTTCTTTTCCACGGATGCGCCGACCATTTGCGTCAATATGAATTGTTGCATTGACGCATCGCCGCAATAAGAGACGAGAATATCTTTCAATTGTTTTTTTTCGCCCGCTTCCAGCGTTGATTTTCCCAATTGTTTTTGGAGGTATGTGATCATACTACTTGCCCATTCAGGATGATGACTGACAACCCAACGAGCCGTACTTTCCATGGTGCTATCATTGCTTGCAAGGAAAGACGTGACCT
>DASQTN010000035.1:0-6147 GCA_035641895.1 Chryseolinea sp.
TCGTTCTATAGATGATCGTTCTGTTCATGCAGCTGAGCGTCAACGACGGCGATAGCCGCCATATTTACGATTTCACGTATCGAGCTGCCGAGTTGCAATACGTGAACCGGTTTTTTCATTCCCAGCAAAATAGGCCCGATAGCATCCGCACCGCCAATTTCCATAAGCAATTTATAGGCGATGTTACCGGAAGATAAATTTGGAAAAATTAACGTATTGGCACCCTCCTGCGCCAACGCGCTGAACGGAAATGTTTCTTGCTGGATTTGTGTGTTGAGGGCAACGTTGGCCTGGATATCGCCCTCCACAACCAGCGAAGGGTTTTTTGCTTTCGCAAGTCTGACTGCTTCGCGCGTCTTTTCAGGGACCACACCTTTGGACGATCCAAAATTTGAATATGAAAGCATAGCAATTCTTGGCTCCATATCGAAAAACTTTACACCACGAGCGGTTAATTCGATAATCTCGGCGAGTTCTTTAGCATCCGGATTAAGATTTACAGTGGTGTCTGCAAAAAAGAATGTGCCTCGTTTGTTCATGATGATGTACATCCCCGCGACTCGATTTACACCTTCAGCCGTACCGATAATTTGAAGAGAAGGTAAAATCGTCTTCGGATAGTCTTTCGTTAATCCGCTAACCAAAGCATCAGCATCTCCATGTTCAACCATCATTGCTGCGAAATAATTTCTTTCCCGCATCAAGCGCAAACAGTCCTGGTAAGTCAGTCCCTTTCGTTGTCTCTTTTTGTACAAAAGCTCTGCATAGCGATTTACGGTTTCGCTTTCGTCACGTGGATAAATTATAGGGCAATCGTGTAGGTCGAGTTTATGTTCGCCTATTAATTGTAATATTTCATCTTTGTTTCCTAGCAAGATAGGATGTGCAATTCCCTCATCCTTTAAAATTTGTGCAGCCTTCAAAACCTTGCTATGGGTTGCTTCGGTGAAGACAACTCGCTTAGGATTTTTCTTTGCGCGATCAATTATCCGCGACATCAATTTTTGGTCAATGCCAATACGTTTTTGCAGCTCGTTATGATAGGCGCCCCAGTCAGTGATTGGATTTTTAGCGATGCCTGAATCCATGGCGGCTTTAGCCACGGCTGGAGAAATCTTTGTAATAAGCCGGGTGTCCAGGGGTTTGGGAATCAAATATTCCCTTCCGAAGCGAATCTGATCCGTTCCATACGCTTTTACCACCATATCGGGTACGGGTTCTTTAGCGAGGTCTGCTATTGCATGCACAGCTGCCAACTTCATCTCTTCATTGATTTCGGTAGCGCGTACATCGAGAGCTCCACGGAAAATATATGGAAAGCCCAGCACATTGTTAACCTGATTTGGATGATCCGAGCGCCCTGTTGCCATGATAATATCTGGTCGCGTTGCCATGGCTAGCTCATAATCGATTTCAGGATTGGGATTTGATAAAGCAAAAACAATAGGATCTTTTTCCATATTGTTCAAGTCCTCAGGAGTAATTGCATCCGCAACTGACAGGCCAACAAACACATCACAACCTTTCATTGCCTCCTGTAAAGTGTCAACGTTTTTATCCGTGACAAACTGAGACTTTATTTCATCAAGACCGGTTCTACTTTTATTCAACACCCCCTTACTATCGCACATGATTATATTTTCCTTTCGCGCGCCAAGGCATATGTAGAGTTTAGTGCAACTAACGGCTGCGGCACCCGCACCATTGACAACAATTTTTACATCTTCAATTTTCTTTCCAATAATTTCAAGCGCGTTTAAAAGTGCAGAGGACGAAATTATTGCTGTACCATGCTGGTCATCGTGCATGATGGGGATATTCATTTTCTGCCTGAGTTCTGTTTCGATCTTAAAACATTCAGGTGCTTTGATATCTTCGAGATTCACACCGCCAAAAGTGGGTTCGAGCGCTTTTACAATTTTGATAAACTCGTCGGGGTCTTCTTCGTTGATCTCAATATCGAAAACGTCGATCCCCGCAAATTTTTTA
Organism: Chryseolinea sp.; assembly: GCA_035641895.1. Classification (GTDB taxonomy): domain Bacteria; phylum Bacteroidota; class Bacteroidia; order Cytophagales; family Cyclobacteriaceae; genus Chryseolinea. Next base: position 1,990 of record DASQTN010000035.1, read on the forward strand.
AAGAGTACGCCTTTACCTTCCATAACAGGCTTCGATGCCTCTGGTCCAATGTTACCCAATCCTAATACAGCTGTTCCATTTGAGATTACGGCCACAAGGTTTCCTTTTGCGGTGTACTTATAGACGTCTTCCTTGTTTGCGGCAATCTCCTTACAAGGTTCTGCCACGCCGGGGGAATACGCTAATGCTAAGTCAAGCTGCGAGGTCAGTGCCTTGGTAGGAACAACCTCGATTTTCCCAGGTTGTCCATGCATATGGTAGTTCAAGGCATCCTGTTTTCTTATCTTTTTAATGGACATGTAGCTTTGGTTAAAGGATAAAGATAATAATGGAAGGGAAAAGATATTATATTGTTTTTGAGATATGGGCTCAAATACAGGGATTTCTATTTCCTTTGAATATTAATTGTGTTAACGATGATTTCTTGGGTCAAAGGTTATGTGTTATATGCTATTGTTTGTCTGATCGCGTTGCTGATTTTGGGAGATATTTTTCTAATCTATCAAAATAATCGCGTTATCACATTTAATAAAAATCAGCAAGAGCAAACCGAAAAGGTCAAAATAAGCACCAGCGATGTAATGCGCAGCTTACACCTTCTCGATCTGGCGGTGAGAAGCTATGCATTTGTCAAAAATCAACATTTTATAAATGCAATTGAAATAGCAGTCCGGGACAAAAGGATTTCATTGAACGACCTTGAGAATTCCCTTTTGTCTCAAAAATATTCAATGCACAAGTTCTACGCACTTCGTGATTCAATTGAGAGTTACGTTGCAACTGCGCAGCATATGATTCGATTGATTGATAAAGAGGATCGCGCTGCTTTTGTTAAGTTTCTGGAAAGGGATCCCGGTTACAAAGTGTGGCTGCAATACCAAAATTTTTTAAAAGATGTATATGCTTTTGAAGATAACATTGCACTTAAGGCCAAACTGCAATATGATGAGGCGTTAAATAACATTTATTTATTGCAGGTTGTACTTTTCTTTCTTGCTATACCGACGCTAGCCTATACCGCGTATTATACAAACCGAACCATTTTGATCTCAGAAAAACTCCGAAAGTCAGAGGAAGAAAAGGCTAAAATTCTGGAAGAACAAAACCAATTGCTAGAGTGGACGGTCCATGAGCGAACGCGCGAAGTAACGGCACAAAATGAAGAGATCACGGCGCAGAACGAAGAAATCGGACTTCACAACGAGCGTTTGCAGGAAGCAAAATTAACGATAGAGCGACAAAATAAATTTATTCAGCAAAAAAATGAAGAGCTCGCAACGGAAGTCGAGCGGCAGACACAAAGTTTAAAACAAGCGAACGCCGAGTTAATAGAGCACAACAGCAGACTCGAGCAATTTGCATTTATAATATCCCATAACCTTCGGGCGCCTATGTCCCGAATTATGGGGCTGTCATCCATTTTGGATTTTACAAAAGACGCCAGCGAAGTTTCCGATATCGCCAAACTGATGACTAAATCATCACAGGACATGGATCATATTATAAAGGATCTCACCGAAATTTTAGGAGTTCAAAAGATGAATGTTGGGGTCATGAATAAAATCCGGTTGGACGATCTCCTTTCTAAGGTAATGCGAACACTGGAAGATGATCTTAAGGAATCGCAGGCCAATATATCTTCAGATTTTTCCAGCGCTGGTAGTGTAATTGGTATTTCTGGTTATCTGGAAAGTATCTTTTATAACTTAATCAGCAACGCAATTAAATACAAACATCCGGGTCGGAAGCCTGTGATCAGTATCCAATCGCAAGTGGAAGAAGAGTTTGTGCAGATTGATATTGCAGACAACGGATTAGGGATCAACCTGGAAACACACAAGGAAAATTTATTTAATCTCTACAAAAGATTTCATTTTCACGTCGATGGAAGAGGCCTAGGACTGTACCTAGTTAAAACTCAAGTAACAGCCTTAGGTGGAAAAATCGATGTAAGAAGTACCGAAGGCGAAGGCAGCGTATTCACGTTGTGGCTTAAAAATGTTAATTAGTGAAACTACTTCGTTAGATCTTCACTCGTTTTGAACGACCAAAGTATGGTCTCCAGTTCACGCATGAATTCACGCTTATCCTTACCCGGTGCAAAAGCGAATCCTTCAATATAATAAAGCAGGCCTTGTGGCTGATCAGCTATAGCGTATCCCACGAAGGGACCGCCCATCGTCCGGTGATTAGTTCGCCATAATCCTCGTATTTCCATAGCAAAATGGTCGTTAAAATTAACCTGTTGCGTCAAGACTTCGGCATCTTCTCTTTCAATTACCAGATAGCTGATCGGATTTTTAGGATCTTCAAATAAATATTTCTTCGCGACAGCATCCCGCCAGGCCATAATGCTGTCCGGCAAAAATTGATATTCGCTTTCGTAAGGTTTCCAGGTAATGAAAATATCCCGGTCTTTGTCATAATCAATTTGACGAAGCCAAATAAAATCCTTTTGCCGATTCGCCAGTTTATATCCCACCGGAATATTAATATCTACCTTCTGTTCCCTTCTCAAAAAAGCAGCTACACCCTCCGTTGACTTTTTTGTAAACAGATTTTTGGCGAGCCTTTCTCGTTCAATAGTGTTGAAATGATCGATTATTTTCTTTCCATTTTTTTCTAAATGCTCGATAAGGTTTTTTTCAGTATCCCCAAAGAGATACATCACTTCCTGTCCCCTAGCATATTCGTCTTTGATTGTGGAAATGTAAAAGCCGGTATCCTGCTGTATTCGTGCAATGGTTTCGGGGCTGATAGTTTCTTTTATTGTCCTTGACCCTCTCGATTTTTGATCCAGTGTAAACACATACACCAGATTTTTGAGCTGCGTCAGAAGCTTTAAACTTTTTTGGGGATGCACATAAATTACCGTGAACATCGGCTCATCCTGTGGCAGTCCGGGGACTTCGGCATTGAAAATATTTCGGAGGGCTGAACCCAGAGGACCATTCCATTGCAACGAATCAACGATCAAAACAATTTCGCCTGGTTTTCCATTGGCCCTGGGCAGGTAATCTGAATTTTCTTTGTTGCACGCCGTCGTCAGTGCTAAGACGCATATGAAGATATATACACAGTATTTCATGACAGAGATTTTCGTGACTATAATGTTCAATATACGTAACAGTCACACTATCGGGTAAGTTATTATTACCCTTTCGATTTTTGGCGCTACGGGGGAGACTTAAATACCGATTATTAAAGTTTGACCAGGCTGAATTTTTGCGTTGTGCAATTTGTTCAGCGACTTAATTTTTTCGATAGTAAGACCTTCAAATTTTTTCGAGATATCCCATAAGGTATCGCCAGGCTGCACAACATAAGTCTTCGACCCTGTTATCGGCATTGGAGAAGCGGTGCTGCTAGACTTGCTTGATGCGAGCACGGATGAATGAGAGCTTTGTTTCTGCCAGATATTAAGTCGCTGGCCTACTCGTATTGTATTCCCTCGAAGGTTGTTCCACTTACGAAGGTCATTGACGCGAACACCATGACGTATCGCTATAGAACCTAACACATCGCCGCTTTTTACTTTGTATACAATACGGCCCTTTCCATAGGTGCTACCTTCTGTTTTTTGTGCTAAGACTTCCAGTTCCTTCTTTCCGATTTTTGATGCTGAATCAAGAATTGCCACGCGGTTGAGTGACAACAGGTCTTTGGTTTCTCTTGGAATATAGAGCGTATAAGCTTTCTTCGATTCCGGAATTGCATTACGCTGGATAGAAGGATTAAGCCTTTGCAGGTCTTCAATACATGCGCCTGTCAAATTCGCAAATGTTTCAAAATGAAGGAACTTTGAAACCTGGAGCGTATCATATTTCGGCAGCATCTCTTCGCCTTCATCAAAAAAGTTGTGCTCATCCAAGTAATTCATCGCATAGGTAATAGCAACGAATTGAGGAACGTAAGAGCGTGTCTCTCTGGGAAGATTTGGATAGATCTCCCAAAATGATTTTTTGTATCCTGACCTTCTGATAGCGCGCTTAACGTTACCGGGGCCGGTGTTGTAAGCCGCCAGTGCAAGTTCCCAGTCATGAAACATGTTGTACAGATCGCGCAGATAACGACACGCCGAGTCAGTTGCCTTTTCTGGATCCATCCGCTCATCGATATACCAATCATTATCAAGACCATAATACTTACCTGTAGCAG
>DASQTN010000036.1:0-5014 GCA_035641895.1 Chryseolinea sp.
GACCAGATTTTCCTTCCAGCTAGAATTGATAATGCGGTTGAACGCGGCGTGTTTATTGTAGCCTGCCAACATTTCATCTGCACCGTCGCCCGACAGGGCCACCGTGGCATGCTTCCTGGTTTCCTTGCTTAATATATAGACGGCAATAGCCGATGAATCAGCAAACGGCTCGTCCATATAATCCAAAATGGAATTTAGGTGAGCGTAAAGATCATTATTTGTAAGAGAAAATTCCGTGTGCTTGGTTTTGAAATGCTTGGCCACAAGGCGTGCATAACGTGTTTCATCAAAAAACTTTTCATCCTTAAATCCAATGGAGAAAGTGTTTAAGTCGGGTTTGTTTTTACTGGCCAGACCAGTAATTATAGAGGAGTCAAGTCCGCCACTAAGAAACGCCCCCAATGGAACGTCCGCTACCAACCTACGCTGAACCGAGGCTTCTAGCAATTGTTTTGCTTTTTCCTTGGCTTGTGCATAGGGCATTTTGTTATGTGAGGCTTTCTCGCGGTCGTAAGGTATTCGATAATAACATTGCATGTCTAACTTTTGACGACTTACCTTTAGGTAATGTCCGGGCAAGAGTTTTTTTACATTACTGAGGATGGTATCAGGAGCCGGTATATAATTCAATTGAAGATAAGTATAGAGCGAGCTATAGTCCAGGCTTTTTTCGATACCAAACTGGAGTATGGATTTCATTTCAGAAGCAAACAAAAATTTGTCTTCATCAAATACGTAGAGCAACGGTTTGATACCATATCGATCACGTGCCACAAAAAAGGTTTGTTCTTCTCTATCATACACGCAGAACGAAAAAAATCCATTTAGCTTTTGAAGGCAGTTTTCTTTTTCGGCTATATATAATTTTAACAGCACCTCTGTATCGCCTGTAGAAAAAAATGAGTAACCCTTCGACTGGAGACCTTTTTTTAGTTCGACATAGTTGAAGATCTCTCCGTTGAAGACAATACAAAATCTTTTTGATTCATCCCACATGGGTTGGTTAGCATCTGAAGACGTATCTATTATTGAAAGTCGCCGATGACCCAACGCCGCCCATTCATCGATATATGTATCCTGAAAATCGGGGCCGCGCTTTTGAAGTGCCAGGGTGGCATTTGTTATCTGTATCTTGTTGAACTTGCCAACAAGGTTAAAGGCAAACATACCGGTGATTCCACACATGGGCTGACTGTTTTATAATGAAAGTTAGAAAGTTTGTTTTAGGATTGTATATTGAAATTCTTCTTAACGTTATTCTAGATGAAGAAAGAACAAATTGCCGGGTTAGAATTTAATGGCGGCGATAAAGAACTCACTTTAGGTGTCGAACTTGAGCTCCAGGTTCTTGATGCCGACAGCCTGTTATTAACCCCTCGGGCTGCCGAAATAATTGAGTTATGCAAGGCTGAAAATGTAGTGCCTGAATTTTTTCAAAGTACTGTTGAAATCGTTTCGCGAATTTGTCGAAATGCTCAGGAAATTGAGGAGGATTTGAAAACTTCTATTGCTAAAGTTCATCTAAACTCAAACACCTTAAATCTCAAGCTTGCCTCGACCGGTACGCATCCGCTGGCTGACTACCGTGAGCGGCTCGTCACTCCTTCACCACGATATCATGATTTGATTGACCGCAACCAATGGCTTATCCGCAGGATGGCTGTGTATGGAATGCATATTCATGTCGGTATGAAATCGGGGGATGCATGCATACGTTTTAATTACTTTTTTATCCATTTTCTCCCCCATATTCTGGCTTTGTCTGGAAGCTCACCGTTTTGGCAGGGAATGTATACTGGGCTTTCTTCGTGCAGGCCCACAACCTATGAAGCACTCCCAACGGCTGGCATGCCTTATCTTGTAAAAAATTGGCCGGAGTTTCAAAAGTTATATTCATTTCTTCAGAACTCAAAAGCCATCAACAGCATAAAGGATTTATGGTGGGATTTAAGGCCAAGTCCGCAGCACGGCACGTTGGAGCTTCGGTTTTGTGATGAACCGGCAACGCTTAAAGAGGCTATGGGAATAATAGCTTTTGTGCATGCATTAGCACATTGGTTCCGTGATCATGAAGAGGAATGGAACCATTCTCATACGCCCTTAAAGCATTGGATCTTCCGGGAAAATAAATGGCGCGCGATACGGTATGGGCTACACGCTCAAATTGTTGTCGCACGTAATGGAAAAACCAAGTTGTTGTATAAAGATATCCAGGATTGGATTAAAAAAATTGAACCATATTCGAAAGAACTGAAGTATGGTGATTACTTAAGTCTGCTGAAGCAAATCATCGAAAAAGGAAACAGTTCGGAAAGGCAGTATAAAATTTTTGAAGAAACTCAAGACTTCAAGGAGGTGATTCGACGAAATGTGCAAGAGTTTGAATCTGGCGAACCCCTTTGGGCTTAAAATCAATTTACCTTCTTTTTTGGAATTGGATCATGGCGCTAAGTTTCATACCCAACAGGGTGGATACCCAACCTAATAACGCTACGTGCTCCGCAAAACTTCCCCCAGCTATCGGAATCTTTCCCTGAACCCGCGGGAGGTAAGTCAAAAAGAACACAAGCCAGACGTAATAGATAAAAATGGTTTCAACGATTGCATATGTTCGGTTTGAAATTTGACCTCTCATCTTAAATGATTGCAGGAATGGCATTGCAAAAACAAACAAGTATGCCATGAAGCCTCCAGCAAGGCGGTGTGGTACGAGTTCTATATTGGCCAGGTACACAAAGGTTAGTAGCTCAGCTAAATGTATACCATGTACGATTGTAAAAATCAGATAAAATCTATCAGATAGCCATGCCGTTATCGTGTAGGGTTTGTTATATAATAAAAAAATCGCGCTGAAAAGGAATAAGGACAGGCTTCCGGAAAATCTTGTAATGGTCTGAAGCGCTCCGAGGGAAAAACCTTCCGTCAAAAATGCCAATACAATAATGACAAGCTCAATAACTATGAACAATATGATTAATTTTCGGGAAGCCATCCAGGAGACAAGGTTGCTAGAAAGATATGGAATTCTGCCTTAACGCTTTAAAATGAAGCGCGTGCAGCGATGGGAGGCAGATGTTATTTTTTGAGGCGCTTTTGTATGTCATCAAAGTACCAAACTTTGCCAAAGGCACCGATTCCAACAATTTTCTCTTCTCCCTTTACCTTAACTTTTGTGAGAGAGAAAATTTTATAGTCGTCGATTTTTACAAGTTTTTCCTTAATATTTTCCTTAACCGTTTCCTTCAGACTTTGGTGATGCGCCAATTCTTCCGGGTTTGTGAAATAGGCCACGACAAAAAATAAGATCAGAATAATGATTCCCCATTTAAGAAAGGCCTTAAATATTTTGAATAGTATGAACAAAACAATCAGGCAAACTCCAACTATTATTATGATTTCCATAGAATGTAAAAGCAATCCAAGATAATTTAAAAAGCCGGAATTGGATGTAATGGGTCCTATGAATCGAGAAGGCAAAAAAAAACCTTTGCGCCGAGACGCAAAGGTTATATCTACTTCTCTACCCTAACCTACTACTTTTTGCTAATTTGATTCTCATCCTTGGAGATGTCCAAAGGGCGGTAGTCTTGCGATCCGGCTTTATCCTGATTTCTTTCTGCGTTTTGACGGGCAACGCCCTTCGAAATTGCCCATGTCGGATAACCGTTAGATTCAATATTGCCGGCAGTTTCTACATTGGTTGGAAAAACTACGCCTTTTGAAACAGCAATTGCTGGAAACTCAACCGACTTTGCTTGTATATTCGACTTCTGAGTCTCTTCATCGAACGCGCCTTTGTTAGCATATCGCTGCACCCCTTTTGAAACCGGAAACGTAGATTGAGCGTTAACGAAGAATGCTCCTGCCAAAAACAGGCAAATGAAACCTATTCCTTTTATCACGTTTTTCATAAGCGTATCTCTTTATATCTATACAAATTAACGGAGATACGGTCAAGGCCTTGGCCCGGTTAATTACCTAACTGTCCCCCGTATTTACCCGTAGGATATTAATCGCAGAACAGTCGAGTTTCATTTGGCAATTTTTTTGCCTTTAGTCCGTTTTTACTTGACTCAACATATGTGAGTCTTATTTTTTGGAACAACATATCACATCAAGTGCACGTTTTTTCTGCAAAATGCTGTGAATCACTATATTTGAAATGCAAATGTCAGCGTAATGCTATTTTTTAATCTGAAAAGCAGTCAACCGTTAATTTTCACCCTCGTCGTTGGGACCATGCTCTTGGCGTCCTGCTCCGGGCCTAAAAAAGTTGCAGTAGCCAAAAAACCTAGGACTACGGCCGAACCGGTCACACAGAACGCGGATGATGCGGATGAAAAACCACCTGAAATAGTCGCGGACCCGGGCGAAAACACCGATAAGCGTTCCGATAAAAAAGGTAAGTCAGTAGACAAGGCCGACAAAGTCATTTCAACCGCAAGGACATTTATAGGTACCCCATATAAATATGGGGGAATGACCCGTTCGGGAATGGACTGTTCGGGATTGTTAATTAACTCTTTTACTGTCGTGAAAGTAAATTTACCGAGAAGTTCGGAAGCCCAAAGCAAGGTTGGTCAACAGGTCAAAATGAATGACCTCCAACCAGGCGACTTGGTTTTTTTCGCAACGGGAAACAAGAAGAATCAAATCACACACGTTGGTCTTGTTACCGACGTTAAGGCGAAAGACAACGTTAAATTTATTCACGCCTCTAGCAAATTGGGTGTTGTAGAAACTAACTTATTTGCTGAATATTATCAGAAAAGGTTTCGAGTTGCGCGAAGGGTCATTGAGTAGTGTTGAGGTATTGAGGTTCTACGTCTTGAAGTTATGTTCTAATGAGACCTGACTTGGATTCCAAACCCGACATGTCACAAGGATCACGTCAAGGCTTATAACCACAACACATAGAACTTCAACACCTCACCACATACCGCATGAAAACCCGTCGGGATTTTTTGAAGCTCTCCGCATTGCTACCGGTGTCTACACTGGCGACAGCGTCGAC
>DASQTN010000037.1:0-6960 GCA_035641895.1 Chryseolinea sp.
TTCGCGTAATCCGTTCTGCATAGCTTTAACGATATTCCAAAGATTCCCTTTTAACTCAGGGCGTGTACGCAACAATTCAAGGCGTTTCATGCCACCGATAACCAACGTCATAGGCAAGCTCTTCGCATAGATTTGGGAACGGACACTGTAACGCAAATACTTCAGGATTCTCTTGTCACCCGCCACAAAAGCTCCAATACTTGCCATTGATTTGGCAAAAGTGGAGAAGTATAGGTCAATCTCTGCCTGGACGCCTTGTTCCTCACCTGCTCCGGCACCAGTCTTTCCCATCGTTCCAAAACCATGGGCGTCATCGACGAACAGGCGGAAATTATATTTTTTCTTTAACGCAACGACTCCTTTCAAATCCCCCTGTCTGCCTGACATGCCGAAAACGCCTTCTGTTATAACCAGTATGCCGCCCCCGGTTTCATCTGCGAGCTTAGTGGCGCGCTGAAGTTGTTTCTCAAGGCTCTCCATGTCATTGTGGGTATAAACAAAGCGTTTCCCCATATGCAAACGGACGCCATCAATTATACAGGCGTGTGATTCTGCATCATAAACGATCACATCCTTTCGGTCAACCAAGGCGTCAATAATAGATACTACTCCCGGATACCCGAAATTGAGAAGCATGGCATCTTCCTTTTGCACAAACGCTGCGAGCTGACGCTCAAATTCAAGGTGATTTACTGAATTACCCGACATCATTCGCGCACCCATTGGCAGCCCTAATCCGTATTGAGCAGCTGCATCAGCATCTGCTTTGCGAACCTCCGGGTGATTGGCAAGGCCTAAATAATTATTCAGACTCCAATTCAACACTTCGCGACCATTAAATTTCATTCGTGGTCCAATCTCCCCTTCCAGTTTTGGAAAAAAGAAATAATCATCTGGAAGGTGTGCATACTTGGCTAAAGGCCCGGCTTCCATTCTAAGCTTTTCAAATAAATCTACCATGCTGCAGTATCGGTTTAATAATTCCTGCAAAAATAAGGAAAAAACCTTAATTGGGAGACTTCACGTCAGCGAATGGTGTCAGTTTAAGCGTGGAAAGCGTCTATTTCTTATGTAAGTTTAGGCCATGTCAAGAATCAAAAAGATCCTGGTCGCCAACCGCGGAGAAATCGCTTTGCGAATTATGCGAAGCGCAAGAGAAATGGGAATTGAAACGGTAGCTGTTTTTAGTGAAGCTGACCGCCAGGCGTTACACGTCCGCTATGCGGATGAGGCGGTCTTTATTGGCCCGCCTCCCTCCTCCGAATCTTATCTGCGTATTGACAAGATCATATCCGCTGCCAAATTGACGAACGCGGACGCCATACACCCTGGTTACGGATTTCTCTCTGAAAACGAGGATTTTGCGCAACAGGTCATTGACGCAGGAATGATATTTATCGGCCCCCCACCTCATGCCATAGAAATCATGGGAAGTAAACTTGCCGCTAAGGCGGCCGTTGCAAAATTTAATGTGCCGTTGGTGCCGGGCACATCTGAGCCAATTACGAATATCGATGATGCTAAAAAAGTAGCCGCTAGTATCGGGTATCCAATTCTGATAAAAGCTAGTGCTGGCGGTGGTGGGAAAGGTATGCGCATCGTTGAGGATGAAAAAAGTTTCCAGGAACAAATGGAACGCGCGGTAAGTGAAGCGACGTCGGCATTTGGCGATGGTTCGGTTTTCATTGAAAAATATATTACCAAACCACGACATATCGAGTTCCAGATTTTTGGTGACCAGCATGGCAATGTTGTGCACTTATTTGAGCGAGAATGTTCCATACAACGGAGACATCAAAAAGTCATTGAAGAGGCACCCTCCTCGGTCCTAACGGCGGAGATACGTGAAGCAATGGGAAACGCCGCTATCAATGTTGCAAAGTCATGCGGATACTATAATGCGGGGACTGTTGAGTTCATTCTGGATGAGCATCGTAATTTTTATTTTCTGGAAATGAATACGCGTCTGCAGGTAGAGCATCCGGTAACGGAAGAAATCACCGGGCTCGACCTGGTAAAGCTTCAGATAAAAATTGCCGAGGGACAAAAAATCCCATTTCAACAGCAGGAACTTTCCATTCACGGCCATGCAATCGAAGTCAGGGTATATGCAGAAGATCCAGCCAATAATTTCCTCCCGGATATTGGAACACTAAAAACTTATAAACGGCCTCAGGGCCATGGTGTCCGTGTAGATGATGGTTTTGAGCAAGGGATGGAAATTCCTTTTTACTATGATCCCATGATCGCGAAGCTGATCTGTCGGGCCGAATCGCGCGAAGCTGCAATTCAAAAAATGATCCGGGTTATTGACGAATATGAGATCACGGGATTGGAAACGACGCTGGCATTTTGTCGCTTCGTCATGACGCATGATGCTTTCACGTCCGGTAATTTTGATACCCGATTTGTCGAGAATTATTTTCGCCCTGAGGTATTAAGTACACCGGATGACCAAGATGAAAGGATTGCTGCTGCCCTAGCGGTCACGTTAAGCAATGGAAAAAGTGAAGCAATACAAGAGGGCCCAAGCTCGACTCAGCGCTCGAGCAAATGGAAGAACAGAAAGCTCGAATCTTAAGGCTGGTCCACAATAACCTGTGTTATCATCAATGGCGCCGGTGTGAAGCAAATAACAAAAATTATAAGCGACAGCCATCCCAGGATGATCCGTTTTGTATCCAGTGGTTCCTGTATTTCCGATGGCGGATGTTGTATTCCAATGAACCGTCCAATCAAAAAACCAAAAACCAACCAACCTGAATAACCTTGAAGATTTGGAAACAGCCACGACAACACGAACAACGCCGCAAACATGATCAAAGCGTACATAAGCGTGTCTCGTTTACTAAAACCTAATCCTGAAAGCGCCAGGTATAAAAAACCAATTGCCCCCGGCACCCAAAACAAAAGGTCGTCTGGGCTATCGCGCGGTGTTACAACACCAATACCCGCATAAAAAAGAAATGCGACAAAAATAACACTCGCGATAATGCGGTGAATTTTGAAACCGAATAATCCGTAAGAAACATGACCACCATCCAATTGGCCAATCGGAAGGAGATTAAGGAAAGTAAATACGAGCGATAAGAAGCCAGCAAGAATTAAGGGGTAGTGCATGATTTCGTGTGGGTTCGGCATGCGATCCGGGTCAGCTACAAATTTTTCAAAAAACAAAAACAAAAGATTTTTTCCGATGGTGATATCAACGATATTTTCATTTTGGTTTTCATATACATGGTCGGCATAACTCAACCCGTACTGCTCATACTCGGGATGAATCTGAAAGATATACTCCGGTTCGGGTAAATGTGTAAATGCGTAAAACAAGATTATCAGCGCGGCCGCAAATCCAGCTAATGGCCCAGCGATTCCGATGTCAAAATTCTGTTTTTTAGAGTATATTTTTTCCTTTATCCGAATGAGGGCACCCATCGTTCCGATGGAGAAGGGCAACGGTGGCATTGGAAGATAATATGGTAAAGTAACTTTTACCTTATGATATCGGGCGACAAAGTAATGTCCGAATTCGTGTACAGTTAGAATCAGAAGAAAAGGGATTGAAAATTCCAGGCCACTGACAAAATCCGACCACGCGTAATCCTTGGCAAAAATTGAACGTCCATACGCCCATTCCGCTCCGGCAAGCGTGGTGGTGATGAATGTTAAAATAAATAATCCGAGCTGTAAAAGAACTCTTTTTTGATCACTGGTCATGAAAAATAATCGTAGATCATATCCGGATTGACGACATGCACTGTTTTGATACCGAGTCTGGAGGCACCTTCTATGTTGCTTTGATTATCATCCAGAAACAACGTTTCTTCAGGAAGAAAATTAGCCTCCTGCAAGACTTGCTGAAAAATTTCCGCATCGGGTTTGCGTTTTTTCATCCGATGTGAATAATAGGCGCGATGAAAAAAATCATCCAATGAGGTGTGATGATTTACCTGAGGCAGCAAGGTGTTGTTAATGTATTGCAAATGAATATTGTTCGTGTTGCTTAATAGGTAAACATTATACGTGGCCTTCAGGGTTTCTAAAATGTCTAATTTCTTTTTCGGAAATCCCAGCAACATTGCGTTCCAACAAGCATCCAGAGCCTCATCGGGGGCATCAATGCCGTAAAGTGTTTTCACAAAATCCCTGAATTCCTCATCAGAAAATCCGCCCTTTTCGTATAATTCAAATTCTGGAGACGAAACAAATAACTTCTTGGCTTTAGTTCTTTCAATACCGGAAAGGTTTGCGAACGAATTCAGGGTGGTATCTACGGACAGGTCGAGGATCACTCCTCCTAAATCGAAGATCAAATTTTTAATAGAGCGATCAGTCAGCACGAATTCTATATTGTGTATTCAACATCAAATATGTAACATTGCAACTCTATTACAAAATCGTTATTTGTTATCATACAATAGTTATAAAAATTGCGTGATGATGTAATAGGGCCCATAGCTCAGCTGGTTAGAGCACTTGACTCATAATCAAGGGGTCGCTGGATCGTGCCCAGCTGGGCCCACATAGTAGTCAGGCAGTTACTCAATGTAGCTGCTTTTTCTTTTCCCGGTATACTTAGAAGTATACAAATTATCAGATGCACGTGCTTTATTCTTTGCCGGAATACTGCATGAGCTCGGATAAGAAAAATTGTTTGGACTTATTTACTGTAACGAAAATGAAGTATGGAACCCAGTATCGGCAAGTTCTATATTTATGTTTCTCAAGTCATTTACACAATTGAAAAATTAAAGTATATTTTGCTGGTCCAATGTCTTAAAAATTGCTGATGACCTCGCCTACCGATTTCGAAATCTTAAAAACTATCCGAGATCACTATTACGACGCTTTTATTTCTTTTGACAAGGATGTTCCTAACAGGCTTTCAAAAATCTACGTCCCGATTGACATTGATTTAATTGCCGAAAAATTGGGTGTCGATGGAGAAACCATTTTCGGAAGGCTGTATTACTATTTAGACAGAAAGTATTCTTACAAAAATGAAGACGGAAACGTCGTAAAATTTTTTGCCAATAGCCTTCATTCGGGAACTAACAAAGAAAAGCATTTGATAAATTTTCCAGTGCTGGAAGTCATAGTTTCTGATGACCACGCCGAAAAATTAATGCCTGAAGGAATAGGCGAAGTTGAACCAGACTGGCATGAACGAATTTTACTCGCGTTAGTTGAGAAAAAGAATACCGGTCAATTTTATAACCTTTTTCTATTGGCTAAAAATGAATCTGAAAAGGATACGATCAGAATCAAGTCACAGGAGTTGAAAAGCAAAAAACTAATCGATTTTGACTCTCATCAATCTGACAATGGTTTTTTCAAAAGCAAAAACAAAGTTAAAGGTAGTGCTGAAAATAACCACGAAGGGAAACAAGAAAAGTATCATAACGAACTGAATGCTAAAATCAATTTAGACGGCATGGAATATGTGAAAGTTAATGTGATGAAACGTCAATTAAATTCACCTCAACAATTTCTTTCACACACTTCCTCAACTGGATCATCTAAGTCACCTAGGCGAAGGATAAAGAACCGGACTGGATCGAGGCTTAAAAAAATCATAGTCGCGGTTATTGCAGGGTTAATTATTGCATTTCTGGCTTTTTCTTTTGGCTGGATTTGAGAAGTCTAATGAAAAAATTCGCAAAACATCGGAGTTGCATTTATGGTTACCAAAATAGGTGACCAAGATTCGATGGTTGAAACTCCAAATTATTTTTCAGAATGTGTAATCATAAAAGCCAAATTAAATCGGTTGATTTTCTGAGCGACTACTATAGTGTGAGCTACTCTGAACTCATGGCTGAGATTTACGGCGGGCAGCGATATCATGAAAATGCCTTCGATTTCTTGCCAGGTCCAGTTGTGACGGCAGGGAAACCAAATGAATTACAACTGTTTCACTGGGGGCTGGTTCCTTGGTGGGTAAAAACTGAAGCCGATGGTTTTCGTTTACGGCCAGGAACTGTGAACTGTAAGTCCGAAGAGATGTATGGGGATGATAAACCTTCTTTTAGAGATGCTGCTAAAAACAATCAGCGATGTCTGATTCCTGCCACCTCCTACCAGGAATGGCGTTGGATGGATCCCAAAGGCAAAACAAAAATTCCCTACAACATCAGGCTGAAAGATCAGGAGGTGTTCAGTATAGCGGGGCTTTATTCCAGGTGGAAAAATAAGACCAACGACGAATATTTCTATTCGTATACCGTCCTGACAACGATAGCCAACCCATTTATGGAAAAAATCCATAACAACGGTAAGCGCATGCCTGTAATCATTCCAAGGGAATATGAAAAAGATTGGCTCAACCAATCATTGACGAAAGACGATGTCCTCGCCTTCTGCCAGCCATTCCCGCAAGAAAAAATGGAAGCCTACACAATAAGTAAATTGATTACTTCAAGAAAAGAAGATACCAATGTTCCTGCTGTCTTAGATCCGCAGGCTTACTCAGAAGTAGTCGATTAATTGGCTGGAAAAACGTAATCCTAAGGGTTCGCTGCCTGGCCGAACCATTATCGGCTATTTGGTCAATTATTAAAATGGGATGACAGGAATCGTTTCGTTTCGAAATTTAACAACAGCCAAACTTTAACATCCAGGCGTCGGCGCTGTTATAGTTAAAAGATTTTGAAAACGTCTCAAGCAGAACTATCCGGGTATGGTTGTTACTTCATTGTTTACACGCAACGTCCGTGTTTGTTTAGCAAGATTTCCTAGAATCAACCAATGAAAATTCCTTGTCTACTTTTTCTGTTATCAGTCTCTGTGTTGATAACGTATGGCCAATCTACCATTCGGATATCTGAAAGGGATGTACCAAAATTAAGTTCAGCGGATAGTAGCTTGAAAGCCGAAGCGATACCTTTCAAGGCGTTGAACTCAAACCCGTTTGCATTGGTAGCTGGAGGAAGTAAGGGAATTGGTTTAGCTATAGCTGAA
>DASQTN010000038.1:0-5728 GCA_035641895.1 Chryseolinea sp.
TGAAGAGCGCGCTGCGACAGTGACAATAAAACGGTTTCTGGCAGCATTCGAATACCTGCTTGATTCGTCATCGTTATCAAACAAGTCACGGAAGAATCGTTCAACCCGTTCGCCGAAGGTGTCGTCTTCCTCGCGTTCGCTAGTGTCTTCTGTTAAAATGCTTTCGTTTGAAACGTCTATATCACTTTGAGTGAATCCATTGCTGGTCAGTTCCTTTACAGCCTCTCGGGCCTCATCTTTTTCATTAAAAATACCAATCACTGTTTGTGCCATAACTACTTTTTTTTTGTTTAACCATTTAGTCCTTTTTTTCTTCTTTCACTTCAATCACTTCTTTTCGAAGCTTAACCTGTTCTTTGAACTCGGTTACAATCGTTCGCTTAGTGATTCTCACTTCCTCGACCAGTATAAGCCGTTTTTGAACTACATACTCTTCCTTCACAACTGGAATAATCAATGTATCACCTTCGTATCGGGACAGTGGCGCTTCCGCTGAAATGGTTGTGCCTATTGGTACGCGGTCAATAACAATTTCCTCGTGCATCAACGGCATTGATACATCTTCTACCTTCTCCTCTACTTTTTTGCTCACTCTCACTGTACCCGTTTCCACAGTTTGCTTGCTTACATTCAAAAACTCCTGGACAACAGGAATCATGTGCCCCTCTTTTGCATCTTGCTTGATTGTTCCGTCTCCACTTGGTTGTTTTATATCAAGTGACATAAGTCTTTTTGAAATACTTTGGCGCGCAAAAAAATTATGCCAGGAAAAAAATTTTTAAGTTGTCCGCCTGACCTTCCGCTCGTTTATACCTCTGGCACTTCACGAATTCCTCATTGCAATTTTTTGCACTTGAGCCCACGAGCCGCCGCTCATAAATAAAGTCTTGAGTTTCCGAAGGGGATCAAAACCGGAGTGAGGAAGTAAAAAGTATTCCCCAGCAGTGTATATATTTTTTCACGGCAGCTTACAAGACTACAGTAAAAGTTCGATGGTAATGCGAACGATAATGGAGGTGTTAAAGACAAATACTGCTTTCTATCGTTACACGTCACTAAAGGCGTATATCGGAAAATTGGTGAGAAAATAATTGGACCATGCTTCAAAGGTCTGCTGAAAGTTCAGCAGACCTTTTTTCATTGAAATCCAGTGGGATGGGCGGTAAGAAATTATGCAAATTCAATCTCCCTGGGACGAATTTTAAACGCCTGTACCGTCATTTCATGGCGAATGACTTGATACGCTAATCTATTGTACCGAAATTGATTAAATAAATTCGAAGCTATGGAGGTGGAGCAAAAACTTGGTTTCCGTCAACTGTTACAGCATCTGTACGCCGCATTTAACGAACAAGACGTCGACAGAGCACTTGAAATCATTCATCCGGAAGCAGTCTGGGCTAATGGAATGGAAGGAGGTCTTCTTAATGGCCATCAAAGTATCCGAGAATATTGGTTGCGTCAATGGAGCTACATCACGTGGCATGTTCAACCGATGCATTTTGAAATGACTGATCCCGAAAACATCGTTGTAGATGCGCATCAAATCATCCGTGATCTTTCTGGAAATATTGTCTCCATTAGAAATCTTCAACACCTTTTCCAGATTGAGGACGGACTTATAAAAACGATGGGCCTTCGTTAGGCAAATACTAAAGAGCATTCTGCACCACGGAATTCAAAATCAATCACCGGAATAGCTGTACAACATCTCAACGATTTCCCATGCTATGCTGTGTTCATGTCAGGCACATATCCAGCCCGGAACGCATTGACAATCGATCTTGGCGTCAAAACCTTTAACATTTCACATTCGGATATCGGAATGATTTTTTCATATCCAAACGGCGTCCATTGAAGTAACCTCCTGGATTTAATTAAATAAGGTTCATCGTCGAATAACACGAAGGTGCCATCCGGTAACGTATCTACATTTTCTTGATAGGTAATTTTATCATTTTGATTTGAAATTCGTTGGTGATGAATGATATCGTCTATGTAGCTGATCGATGTCTGTCTATTAAAACCATATTCGGGATGAGCTTTAAGCCAACACGTTTTGAAATTGTCGGCCTCACTCCTACGGCATTCAAAGCAGGGACGATGACCTGCAGCAAATGAGGTAGCCTCATCCATGAAAAATAACTCCGTGTACAGGCCCGGCGTCATAACTTGTCTTCGTCTGTTTTTGAATTCAAGTTTGCAGGTGATCCAGGCGTGCAGCTTATATGGCCGAAGGAGTTCTTTTCTTTCGTTATGCAGCAGACCGCGATTTCCCATCAACAGGCCGCGCGCCGATGTTTTGATAATATTTCCAAATGGATCAACACGATTTTGCAACATTACTATGGATTCGCCGGAAGGCAACAAATATAGCCGGGGTCATTCATAACTTACGCTATCTAAACCCATCCCGGGCACGAATTTCTGCGAACCAGTTTGCAAATAAACTCTTTCCTCAACTAAAAATTACAAATTTGGAACTGCCAAATAGACTTCAATAATACGTGGAGTCATCGACACAATTCTTATGCCCCCATATAAGTCAGCGTCGGAAAGGTAAAATTGAATAATATCTCCTTCGCTATAATCCACTTCGTCGTCCGCGCCAGCCGGCCAATGGATTTTGAAAAGACTCGGTCGTTCGGTCACCCAGTAAATAATGTTTTCCAAAGGCTGATCAGACATCACTACTTGAGGTACATCCATAAGCAATATGTCTGTATGCTCCAGCTCCGCCCATAGCATGACAGCTATCTTTATTTTCATATCATAGTGCAATGAGAACACCTTGTTGAGCGTGTTTCCTGGATGTACACTATTCAAATAATCAAAACTGCTGAGCGCACCGTTGATGCCAAATACTGTTGGGATTTTATCGACGTCAGCTGTGTTTTCATACTCCGGCCACGTTATCCTCCAGGCAAGACATTTTGTATTTGCGAAGGATATGTCGGATGGAATAAACTCACGTGAGATGATATTTGGATAGGGATATTGCCAATTTTCACTTTCAGGTATACCTTCCGGCAAGTCACGTCCCGGCCTGTCAAAGATGTCGCCCCGAGGAATAGACGAATTTTTTTGATTGGGTGATATTGGGTTGTCACTACAACTGACGGTTATCAATACAAGAAGGATACCGTACAAAAATCTGAACGAAGAATCTGAATTGTTTTTCATTGCGCAAGAACTTAGTCATGTCTACTCATTGAAGGTTTTTCGACAACCACCTACCAGCAAAAATAGGTAACATTCAACCCTAGGGTGAACACACGTGTAACAAATCATAGTACTGATGTATCAATAAGCGTTGTGTGATAAGATCTCGTCGCCGACTAACGCTTACAGGGATTGTGGCGTACAGCAATTCGACAGCCCAGTAAACTAACTATTCAAAAAAATAAAACACGCTGTGGGATTAATTTGAGATGAAGCCATAGATTAGTTATTTGCACTGCGAATTATTAGCACTGAATTTTTTAAACCACGCCGCAAATGAAATCACGTCTATATCTATTTCCACTGCTTGCTGCCCTCCTGCTTATACGCTGTGGAAATGTGGCAAAAGACAAGACAATGATCGGTTACCCGAACCCGAGGCCCGATACCTCAGCGCTCAGGTTCTTGCCTGGAATTGTTTGTTCCGAGGCATTGGATTTCAATTCGTGTTTTTCGGACGATGGCACGACGTTCTATTTCGCGCGTTCGCACAATGGAAAATATCGTTTATTGGAAACAAAATTTGATGGACACGATTGGTCTTCGGCTAAACCAGTGACGTTCGTGGATACAAGCTATTCCAATGCGGACCCGTTCATTGCCACCGATGGGTCGATGTATTTCATTTCCGATATGCCCAGGGATGAATACGATTCCATTAGAGACTTTGATATATGGAAGGTAGACCCGACCGACTCAAGCTGGAGCAGACCCGTAAATGTCACGGAGGTTAACTCTGACAGTGTTGAGTATTATGTATCACTTGCCGCCAACGGCAATTTATATTTTGCTTCTAACAGAGAAGGATCGTTAGGAGAACATGATATCTTCGTTAGCCGAATGATCGACGGACATTACGCGCTTCCAGAAAATCTTGGGTCTTCTGTCAATTCTATCAATGTAGAGCATGATCCACTAATTTCTCAAGACGAAAAAATTTTGATTTTCACTGCTGTTGGCCGCGTGGATGGATTGGGCGAAGCTGATCTGTATTACTCCGTCCGGAACGATGCTTCAACTACCTGGGAAACGGCGAAAAATCTAGGAAGCAAAATAAACACGACGACTTACGAGTACTGTCCCAACTATTCCCCCGATCTGCAATACTTATTTTTTAGTTCTGAGTTTGATGTGAAATGGTTTCCCGTTAAAAAGCTTTTCAAAAAATGAGAACGCTAAAAACTTTGTGCCGACCCCACACCGCGTTGAGCAATGCCGATGCAATAACTACCACTGCGTTGTTACTTCTTAGCTGACACGATAATATCACCTTCTTGCGTCCACCAGAGTTCAATAAATCGTTAAAGAGTTTTGCTTGTGAATTCCAAATAAATAAATAAATAGTAAGCAGGACCTACGCAAGTGAAGCACAGCTCACCATTCAAAAGCTGGATGACTCAGACTAAATCATTTAATCGGATGGGAACTCTCGAACTAATTTGTATAAAATGAAGGAGCAAATTACGGTTCAACCTGACTGTTGCATTCCGATTACCACAGTATCCCCCAGATGACATTCGTAGGCTTGAAGACTCTCATGGGAAATATCCCGTCTGGCTTAAAACAAGGCATATTATCCCCTGATTTCGGGTGAACACAAGGCATTTTGTTTTCTGAATATATTTTCTGCTGGCTTGTACTTCTCGTAGGTCTTGCTGGCGGCAACATAGTAAAGTTATCCGGTGTTCGGTCACTCCATTTATCATTAAATTTGTTGTCGAATTTGTAATTGCCAAAATCGTCATTCTTTTTATTTTGGAAATGATCTCTCCTTTCGTCCGTTTTACGGTTAGGGTTTAGTTGTGAATAAGTTGGACTTACGTATCCAACAATCAAAACCAATAATAAAATAGTTGTTTTCATTCTTTTGGAATTAGTATAGTCACGAACTACAATTTAGTGATTTTATACAAGATTTTTATTTGACTCCCCTACCTTATTAAGTCTTGAGCGTCGAATGTGCGTCCAGACACTCGGCCATATGGTGCGCTCAGTCTCATAACTGACCTCCGCAAAGTATTAGCATGCCATGCTGCGCGATCTATCCTGAAGGGAAAAATAATTATGGACAATGATTTTGTAACGTTCAGCAAATCCATACTCTAATTGTTGATGGCTGCTAATAAAAGGCGTGAGCCAAAAAAATTCATTCACGGCTTTAGTGGCTTGTAAAGGATTAAACATTATTGATTAAAATGATCCCTCCTCAGAAATTCTTTGTAGCAGGTGTAAGTTTTAAAAAGACCGATGTTGAGCGTCGAAGCAAATTTGCGTTTGCACCCGACGAATGTTGTTCTATATACTCCGCTATGCCGTCAGACTATTTTCAACACTTTTTCATTCTCTCTACTTGCAACCGCACGGAAATTTATGGTTTCGCCCCGTGCGAATATGTGCTCCTGTCTATCTTTCAGCGACAAGCGAAAACGTCAAGTCAAGAAGTGAACCAACACGTTTACCTTAAAGAAGGTAATGAAGCAGTAAAACATTTTCTTTCTGTAGCCAG
>DASQTN010000039.1:0-2411 GCA_035641895.1 Chryseolinea sp.
TATCGATCCGATATTGAACGACTTCCAAAATTCATTTCCCGATCCAAAATGCGTTTACCGATTTTCGGAAATAAATAAACGGGGGATAGGAGGGCATAATGCGAGCGGTCTTCTGCAGAAATTGATTCAACACCATTTATATCTTTCGCGGAATGTCGAGAGCATAGCACATTTATTTGATACCGCAATGTCGAAGATACGTTCTGTTCGTGGATCAGAACGTATACTTCGTCATTACATCTAAACACAGCTAGCACGACTCGCACTCTTCAATACCGGATGTAAATTTGATCGTGCAGGTTTATTCGCGTGAATGAATTACATCAATATTCACAACTTTATCCCAGACTGGGCGCGCCATCATCCCGCCGTGGCAGGCGATGAAAACTCAGGATTTTCCGATTGGAGTGTGCCGTTGTTGGCAACAACATCCAGGGGATACTCTTGAATAAAAATTAAGACATCACGGAGATCTTTCAATTCGTACGCCTTAGCGATATGTCCGGTAAGGTCTGACACGAGAATCCGTCGAGCCTCAATGGGCAATCCTTCAGGAGCCTGGATCACACACACGGGTCTTGCGTTTTTAACCTGGATTTCATACGAAGCCATGTCCTCATGAGACGTGTGGCCAATATCCACAATAGAATTCTCCTTTAAGAAAACTCTGTCATCGGGCATTTGATAAGCACCCACCAGGGACTCAAGCGTACTTGTAATCAATTGTTTCTTGATTGTTTTGCTAAGGCCACTTGGACCTTCAATGTAACAGATTGGCATTGTTTCAAGGTTTGTTTAAACATTTTTCAGAAATGACTTCAGTTTGCTTTTCGCAGCCGCAACATCAACTTTCTGATGTCAAATGTCAGCGTAATTAATCAATGACCGTGGTGGCATATTTGCCATTCTATGGGGGTGTTTGTGCCATATTTATTATGTAACTTTACAACCCAACTTAACAGCGATGAAAGTTTCCATTATTCTGTACGAAGAAGCAGTGTTGTCCGCGGTTTCTTCTGCGATAGATCTTTTCAACGGCGCAAATCAGGCAATGCGCAGGCAAAGCACAAAACGAAAAGATTTTTTCGAACTATCTCTTGTGTCGGCCACTACGAATAATCTGTACATCACCGGAGCACGATTCAAGTGCGCCAAAATTTTGAAAGACAACCCTAGTGCCGACCTGGTGATCGTGCCCCCGTTCACAGGCAAGTCCGTAAATGTAATCGCCAACAATGGAGCGCTGGTTAAATGGCTAAGCAAAATTAATTGCAAGAGAACGGAAGTGGCAAGTCTGTGCCTAGGAAGTTACTTTCTCGCAGAGGCGCGATTACTTGACGGAAAGGAAGCAACTTCCCACTGGATGGCCATATCCGACATGCAATCAAAGTATCCGCTTATCAAAGTATTGCCAGACGCCGTGATCACAGATTACCGAGGTATCTATACAAGTGGCGGTGCATTCTCCTCTTTAAATCTTATACTTTACATGGTTGAAAAGTTCGCCGGGCACCAGATAGCTATTGAACTGAGTAGAGAATTCTCAATTGACATTGACCGTGTCAGCCAGGGTTATTTCGCGTTGTTTCAAGGGCAGCGCAATCATACTGACGAGAAAATACACAAAGCCCAATCTTATATCGAGAAGAATTATAATAAAGAGATTTCGGTCGACCAGGTAGCAAGCTATTGTAACATGAGTCGAAGAAACTTTGTGCGTCGATTTAAAGGTGCTGCGCAGAACACTCCCCTTGAATACATCCAAAGGGTTAAGATCGAATCAGCAAAAAAGCGGTTTGAAAATGGGCAAAATGATGTTGTCTCCGTTATGCTGCACGTCGGTTACAACGATCACAAGTCCTTCCGTAGTTTGTTTAAGCGCATGACGGGATTGAACCCGCAAGCATACTGCAAGAAGTATGCAACTAATATTCCCGATTCAGGTGTGGCGAGTCGGCTGACACATTAAAGTCGGCAGGGTTTCGGTTATGGTCCTTCGATTCTATTTCAGATTATCCGGCTTGGCTGCACTACCGGCCTCAGTTCGCTATGAATGCATTTACCTGTTCGAAACTATTTTGCCTCCGGACACGCTGGTGTCTTAGAAGAGCAAGACCTCTTTTGTTATATGGTGACAAGAATTATTCGCTGTCATACCTGCAAAAATTGAAAGGGAAAGACCTGAAATAGCTATGATCAGTGGCAGCGATCATTTTATACTTTATGACAATCCAAAGGCGCTCTATGATGAAATGGGTGATTTGCCGGCTGGTGAAAAGAGGCGGTAGTTCAGCGTAGTTGCGGGCGCCCCCCTCAGGAAGTGGTATCTGAGAATAAGAGCCGCTATTGATGTTAAAGTTCGTTTAAAAAAAAGAATTTGAAATATTTTGTACCAAATGGTAAACATTTGT
>DASQTN010000040.1:0-2071 GCA_035641895.1 Chryseolinea sp.
GATATCCGCGAGACAACATCGAAAAGATTATGCGGTTTCCGCATGGAAACGCAGCCGTTACTGTACTGCCTTTCACAGACTTGCTGTAGTAAACAGAACCTTACTTGCGCGACTCTGCTTTTAACCTCACAAAGTTACTCCCACCATAGGGTATTGGGCAGATTTTCGTTAAGAACAAAAGGTTGACCAATCAGTGGAGTGATGATGTTGACATTCATCGCCCTGGCATGTTTGACCGCCCTTTGTATTGGCTCTTTCCATGGATGGAGTGCCAATGTAAACTTGGCCCAATGTACTGGTAAGAATGATTTTGCATGAAGGTCTAAGCTTGCTTGTACTGTCTCTTCAGGCATCATGTGGATGTTGGGCCACTGCAAATCATATTGACCGCACTCCAGCATTGCTATATCAAACGGTCCATATTTCTCACCAATTGCCTTGAAGGATCCATCATACCCTGAATCGCCGCCTATAAAGATGCTGTAGCCATATAGTTTTAGGACGAACGATGCCCATAGTGTCTTGTTACGACTAAAGCCACGCCCTGAAAAATGCCGGGCAGGTGTCGCCGTCAACTCAATGGCAGGCAAAACGGTCGCCCCTTCCCACCAATCGAACTCGCGAATATTTTTTGCATCCACGCCCCATCGCGCGAGATGTTCGCCTATCCCCAGCGGTACACAGAATAACTTTGTTTTTTCTTTCAGTCTCAGTATAGTATTGTAATCAAGATGGTCGTAATGATCGTGAGAGATAATTACCAGGTCCAATGATGGAAAATCTTCAGCTTCGTAAATCATTGTGCCCGGATAACTTTTCGATCCAGCGTATTGGACCGGTGATGCGCGCTCGCTAAATACAGGATCAACAAGAATTTTTTTACCACCAATAGAGATGAAATAAGTTGAATGTCCGAACCAGACCATCGTAGGTTTGTCCGTATCAATTGCATTTAAATCTGTTTTGATCACGGGTAGCGCTGTAATCGGTTCGCGTATGCTATCCGTGCTAAAAAATTTTGTCACCATTGTGAAGTATGAAGCGTTATCAGCCAGCAACTTTGTTTCCTCTAAATTCTGAAATGAACCATTCTTATAATTTGGAGAACTTGCGATCCGTTTCTGGCGTTCCCCTGTAGGTAATTTTCCGAACGATGGCTGGAGCATAAAAAGGTAAATAATGATAGCCAATGTGGCAACTGTAAGAAATAGCAACTTAAAAAGCCTCCAAAAGAACTTCATATTTTTCTTATGGTCGTAAATGACTGAATATTTATTGCATTACAGAAGATAACTCAAACTTTTTTGTGTCGACGTGCTTTTCGAATGCGCGCACTCGTGTAAAATTTCTTTTGTCTGCCCGTCTTTTATATACTTTTGGCGATCACTCTTGTAGCTAAATTAAGTTCAAACCTATGCGATTTACGATTATACCGATTGGGGCCTTATTACTCTTAACCTACTGTACTAACAACGACAAAAATTTCGGACAAACGGAAATTGTAAAATGGAAGGGCGACAAGATTGCGGCTATTTCAATAACCTATGACGATGCTACCATTAATCAATTCCGGCAGGCGTTACCCATCATGGATACGCTTGGGTTTAAGGGGACGTTTTTCATCAACACAGCGGACATTCCGGGATCAATGCATGCACCGAAATTTATTGGAAGACCGCTCGTGGAGATCATCAGCGAGACGGGAAATAGCGGGACAAACGCAAACAATCTTTTTGAGCGCGCCTCAGCACTTAGATTCCTGGATATTGACAACGCCGTAGAGTTGCACAACCAGGCGGGTTCTTTGTACGAACAAAACAAAACCACAGAAGCTTTTAAGGTTGTCGATAATGCGTTTGCAGCCGTTAGAAAGAAAAAATCCACATCGGAAATCCGGCCCGTGCTTTTAGATCCGCCTTTTATAACCTGGCCAGAAATAAAAGCGTTTGCAGCGAGAGGACACGAATTTGGAAGCCATACAATTTCTCATCCGCGCTTGGCGGTATTGGACGAACAAAACTTATTATACGAAATGGAAAAATGTAAGGAGGAAATTGAGGCTCAACTAAGT
>DASQTN010000041.1:0-2773 GCA_035641895.1 Chryseolinea sp.
AGGTTACCGTAAAAGGAGATTCCGTCGACATCCCGTTACATATTTTCGATGCGAATATCAAGGCCGTTGTAAATGGCGATTCTCTTAAGGGAGTGTTTATAAAAAATTTCGCTCCAGACTACCGCCTTCCATTCGTCGCGGTTCACGGGCAATCAAATCGTTTTCCAAAAGCGACAAATCAGCTTGAAGTGCCTGATTTCAACGGGAAATATCAGGTGACATTTGTTCATGAACAAGATACAACGCCAGCCATTGCGATCTTCAAGCAACAAGGCGACAGTGTCACGGGGACTTTTTTAACGCCTACGGGCGATTACAGATTTCTTCAGGGAAATGTTGCTGATGGCACGCTGCAGCTGAGCTTATTCGACGGGAACTACGTCTACTTATTTACGGCTGCGAAACAGTTGGATGGATCACTCACGGGAAAATACTATTCGGGTAAGACGAGAATGGAAACCTGGACGGCCGTTAAGAATGATAATGCCACCTTGCCTGACGCCGAAAAACTTACCTTTCTTAAAGAAGGGTACGACAGAATTACATTTAACTTTCCGGATGTCAATGGCAATAACGTTAGCCTAGATGATGAGAAATACAAAAATAAAGTAGTTATCCTTCAATTATTTGGCACCTGGTGTCCTAACTGTATGGATGAAACCAGATTCTTGTCTCCGTGGTACGAGGAGAACAAAAGCCGAGGGGTGGCGATCATTGGCTTAGCCTACGAACGGAAAGCCGATTTCACCTACGCGAGCACTCGTGTCAAAAAGATGATCGAGAAACTCGATGTTTCTTACGATTTCGTTATCGCGGGCACCGACGATAAAGCTAAGGCATCGGAGACATTACCGATGCTCAATCGCGTAGTTGCATTTCCCACTACAATTTTTATCGGGAAGGATGGGAAAGTAAAAAAAATACATACCGGTTTCACAGGTCCCAGCACCGGCATTTACTACGAGCAGTTTAAGGAAGATTTTAATGAAACGATCAATGAACTTTTATCCGAGGGCACAGCGTTAAATTAATTCGTTCTGGTTTCTTAATTTTGAGCGCTATTAACATGAATTCTCCTGATAAAACGTTTGCATCAACGCCAAATCCTGAAATCGGAAAGGGAAAGCGCGTGGTTGTGGGCCTTTCAGGTGGCGTCGACTCAAGTGTTGCTGCATATTTACTTAAAGAACAGGGCTATGAAGTGATCGGAATGTTCATGAAGAACTGGCATGATGATTCCGTGACGATCAGTAAAGAGTGTCCGTGGCTTGATGACAGCAACGATGCGATGATCGTGGCTCAGGCTCTAGGTATTCCCTTTCAGGCGATAGACCTTAGCAAAGAATACAAAGAAAGGATAGTAGATTACATGTTCGCCGAATATCAAATCGGGCGAACACCAAACCCAGATGTACTTTGCAATCGTGAAATTAAATTTGATATCTTCTTAAATGCTGCATTAAAGATCGGTGCTAATTTCGTGGCAACGGGTCACTATGTGCGAAAGGCAGAAACGGAAATAAACGGAAGGAAAACGTATCGGTTATTGAGTGGGAAGGATTCGAATAAAGATCAAAGTTATTTTTTGTGTCAACTCACTCAAGCGCAACTATCAAAGTCACTTTTTCCTATTGGCGAATTACTTAAACCTGAGGTGAGGGAAATTGCACGGAAAATAAATCTTGTCACTGCGGATAAAAAAGACTCACAGGGTTTGTGTTTCGTTGGCAAAGTTCACTTGCCAGATTTTTTGCAACAGCGACTGGAATCGAAAAAAGGAAAAGTCGTAGAGATTTCGGCTAGCTCTTCTGTCTTTAAAAATGGATTCGATACCGGAGACATTAAAAATATCTCGGCCCCTTACGTCCTTTCTCCTGACGAAGGCGAAGTAATTGGTGAACACAAAGGCGCTCACTATTATACTATTGGCCAACGTAAAGGTCTTAACCTGGGTGGGAATGAAAAACCGCTTTTTGTAATTGGAACGGACACGAACCAAAACATTATTTACACCGGTATGGGTGAAGATCATCCCGGACTGTATCGTAAGGGTCTATTTATTCCGGAGAAGGATGTTCATTGGATTCGTGAAGACCTTGCCTTGCCTGTTGGATCATCTGCGAAATTTCTTTCTCGCGTCCGGTACCGCCAGGCACTAGTACCCTGTACGTTAAACCAACGTGAAGAAGGACTTTACATCATCTTCGATGCACCACAAAAGAGCATAACGCCCGGGCAATTCGCTGCATGGTATAATGGCGAAGAACTCGTAGGCTCAGGTGTGATCAGCTAGTTGCTTTCTCTGAATCCGCTCACTCCTCCAGAAACGATATACTTCATGGCCACGGTGCCTGACACGTTCAGTGGCGTTATGCGATCTTTAGGGATCACATAATGTAATCCGGAGAAAGCATACGAATGTGGCAGATAAACCGAAACCATATCTTTTAATCCAAGTTCAGTGAGATCAGCCTGCGTGACAAAACCTATTTGATAGAGCTTATTTTCCTTGTTGACTTCTACCAAAACCGGCTTGTTGAATTTTTTCTTTTCCCCGACAAATGCATTCAGCAAATCTTTCAACGCGGCATAAATCAGCTTGATCAGCGGGATTTTGTTCATACCGCGATCGAACCAGCCCGTAAAGGTTCGAAATGCAAAATTGGTAGTCAAATATCCAAATGCGGTAATTGCAAAAAGTATGATGGCAAATCCCAGGCCCGGATACGGAAGGCTCAAAAGGTCGTCGAGCCAACGAAATGAGACATAAATG
>DASQTN010000042.1:0-4617 GCA_035641895.1 Chryseolinea sp.
ATACTGAAGGTCCTTGCATGCTCATTGCTGGCGCCGGTTCAGGCAAGACAAGGGTTCTGACGTATCGCATTGCACAGCTCATCCACAAAGGTGTCGATCCATTCAACATCATGGCACTAACATTCACCAACAAGGCCGCCAAGGAAATGCGTGAACGGATTGAAAAAGTTGTAGGGCATGATGCGCGTAACCTTTGGATGGGAACATTTCACTCGGTCTTTGCGCGGATCCTCAGAGCAGAAGCGCATCACCTGGACTATCCTAATAATTTCACCATTTACGACACTGATGATTCGAAGACACTCATCAAGAATATCATTAAAGAACTGGGGTTAGATGATCAGGCCTATAAACCGAGTACCGTATATAATCGTATCTCTGCAGCTAAAAATACTTTGATCAGTTGGCAAGATTATCTGGCCAACGCCGCATTAATGGGCGACGATGCTGCTAACCTTCGTCCAGAGATTGGAAAAATTTACAAGACATATGCCCTTCGTTGCTTCAAAGCGGGGGCGATGGATTTTGATGATCTGCTTTTCAACACCGACAAACTTTTCAAGGAGCACCTTGAAGTATTAAACAAATACCAGCATCGGATTCAATATATTTTGGTTGATGAGTTTCAAGACACCAATCTTTGCCAGTATTTTATCATTCGAAAACTTGCTGCTGTCCGCCAGAATATTTGTGTGGTGGGAGACGATGCTCAAAGTATTTATGCTTTCCGCGGCGCTGACATCACGAACATCTTAAACTTTGAACGCGACTATCCCGATCTGAAGATCATTAAGCTCGAGCAAAATTATCGCTCAACGCAGAATATCGTAAATGCAGCAAACTCGGTAATCAAAAAAAATCGCGCACAGCTGCCTAAAAATGTGTGGACGGCGAACGAAGAAGGATCTCTTATTGAGTTGATCAAGGCTGTCTCTGATAACGAGGAGGGTAGATTAGTCGCTACTTCCATTTTTCAGGAAAAAATGCAACATCAGTTAAAGTTCAGTGACTTTGTTGTATTGTATCGGACGAACAGCCAGTCGCGTGCGATTGAAGAAGCATTGCGACGAATGAACATTAAGTATAAGGTAGTTGGAGGCCTATCATTCTATCAGCGAAAGGAAATCAAGGACCTTCTTGCTTACATGCGTTATTCCATCAACCAGCAGGATGAAGCTTCCTTCCGGAGAATTATCAACTTACCAAAACGTGGAATTGGTGACTCAACCATCGACAAGATAATTGTGGCTGCCAATGATCATGACATTTCTATTTGGGATGTGGTGCAAAAGGCTGAATCTTTCATCGGTGGACGAGCCGCCGGACCGATCGGCGATTTTGTAGCTATGATCAAACGCTTTGGAATCGAAATTGAACGTAAAGATGCGTACGATGCAGCCTTCGAGATCGCCAAAGGATCAGGATTGCTGCGGGAATTGTATGAGGACAAAACGGTAGAAGGTTTGAGCCGCTACGAAAACGTTCAGGAATTGTTGAATGCGATCAAAGAATTTGTCGACGATCCGGAACGTCAGGAGAAAGGCTTGGGTGCCTTTTTACAAGAAGTATCATTGGTTACCGGCCAGGACGAAGATAAAGATAAAGACCCAGACAAAGTGACCTTGATGACCATTCACATGGCTAAAGGTCTGGAGTTCAGACATGTATATATCGTAGGGCTGGAGGAAGACCTTTTCCCTTCACAAATGATGCTGAGCAGCCGCGCTGATCTGGAAGAAGAGAGGAGGCTATTTTATGTTGCTATTACCAGGGCTCAAAAGCGGCTTTTCTTGTCTTACGCGCTGACCCGCTACCGGTTTGGACGCTTGAAGAACTGCGAACCGAGCAGGTTTTTGGACGATGTTGACCCGAGTTTCATCAAAATAAGCAGCAAATTCGCCGGACTGGAATCGGTCCCACCCAACAGCGATTACGCCAAAACCCTGGTAAGTGGAATTAGAAAGACCATTAGCTCCGCTCCACCTCCAAAAGTGACGGCTTACAGAGCGCCAACGGACTTTGTTCCCAGCGATACTGCATCTTTGCAGGAAGGCATGAAAGTGGAACATCCGAAATTCGGATTTGGCATGGTAATGCAGATGGATTTTACCGGCGCCGATCGAAAAGCGAAGATAAAATTCGACGATTTTGGAGAGAAGACCTTATTGCTTAGCTTTGCTAAACTAAGAATTCATAATTGAGGTTAGGTACGAATTTAGCTATAAGCACTCTGTACTTCCCTGATCCAAAATCCAACCATAGAAATCAAAAAAATGATAGGAGAATATAATTCACAACGTCCTGATATTATTCTAAAAGAATATGGACGTAACGTTCAAAAGCTAGTAGAATACCTTCGGACAATTTCCGATAAGGAGAAGCGCACAGAAATGGCGTCCACGCTCATTGAATTGATCAAACAACTTACGCCAAGTATTAAGGACCAACCCGAAAACCCTCAGCGGTTGTGGGATGATTTATATATCATGGCAGGCTTCAGCCTGGATATTAACAATCCATATCCTGTTCCCCATCCGGATATAATCTTCAAGAAGCCCATGAAAATGTCGTATCCCAAGAACGATGTTCGCTTCAAGCATTATGGTAAAAACATTGAAAAGCTGGTCAAGGAAGCTTTGAAAAAAGACGACCCGATGGAACGTGAGGAGTCGATCATTTACCTGGGAAAATTGATGAAAACGTTCTATGGAAATTGGAACAAGGAAACGTTGGATGATTCTGTGATCTTAAGAGATATCCAAGCTATGTCAGGAGGCGCTTTGAATATGACCATTGAAAAAGTGCGGGAAGACAATTTGTTTGAAAAACTTTACAAAGAGCGTCAAAAAGCCAGACCACAAGGCAATGGTGGAGGCGGAAGCCAGCAACGCCATCAAGGCGGCGGTGGAGGGCACAGGTTCAAGAACAATAAAGGTGGCGGCAATTTTAGGAGAAGAAGAGATCAGTGAGTTGGGTGCGAGTAAGTTGTAAGAGGTAAGAGGTGGTAAGTATAAGGTACGATGGGGTACCCATTTTTTAATCTATTGAAATTTTAACATCGATGAGTATTTTCAAGATCCGTGGAGGAAAAAAATTAAAAGGAGAAATCATTCCACAAGGCGCAAAAAACGAAGCATTACAAATTCTCAGCGCCACGCTTTTATCAGCAGAACCGGTTACAGTCAATAATGTCCCAAACATCGTCGATGTCAACAAGCTTATCGAGCTTATTGGTGCGATGGGAAGCAAGGTTGAAAAACTCGGACCGGAATCGTATCGCTTCACAGCCTCAACAATCAATATTAAATATTTAGAAACAGAAGAGTACCGTAAGAAAGCTGCTGCGCTACGCGGTTCTGTTATGTTGCTAGGACCAATTCTTGCCCGCTTCGGAAGAGCGACTATGCCCAAACCTGGCGGTGATAAAATCGGCAGAAGAAGATTGGATACACACTTTCTAGGTTTCCAAAAACTTGGTGCCAAATTCAATTTCGATTCGGAAGAACACCTGTTTTCCATTGATGCTTCGGAATTAAAAGGTTGTTACATGCTGTTGGATGAAGCTTCCGTTACTGGAACCGCTAACATTGTAATGGCCGCAGTGCTGGCTAAAGGAACGACCACAATTTATTACGCAGCATGCGAACCGTACCTTCAGCAACTATGCCTGATGTTAAATCGCATGGGTGCAAAGATCAGTGGTATAGGATCTAATTTGTTAACGATCGAAGGAGTCGAAAAATTAGGCGGTACGGAACATACCCTTCTCCCCGATATGATTGAGATCGGAAGCTTTATTGGCTTAGCTGCGATGACACAATCGGAGATCACCATTAAGAACTGCCGCATCGATATGCTGGGAATCATTCCAGAGACTTTTAAAAGACTTGGAATTAAAATGGAGTTCCGGGGTGATGATATTTACATACCCTCTCAGGAACGATATGAATTGGATACTTTTATTGACGGTTCAATTCTTACTGTCTCCGATGCACCATGGCCTGGATTCACACCTGATTTGATCAGTATTGTTCTCGTCGTTGCAACACAAGCAAAGGGATCGGTGCTCATCCACCAGAAAATGTTCGAAAGCCGTTTATTCTTCGTCGATAAGCTCATTGATATGGGAGCTCAAATCATTCTTTGCGATCCACATCGCGCCAATGTAATTGGTCTCGACAGAAAACAACAATTGAAGGGTATCAAGATGTCATCCCCTGATATTCGTGCAGGCGTAGCGTTGCTGATCGCAGCTTTGTCAGCCAGCGGAACAAGTGAGATCTCGAATATTGATCAAATCGACCGGGGCTATCAAAATATTGACACTCGCTTAAAAGAGTTGGGTGCCGATATTCAAAGGGTAATATAACCCCTCCTACTCCAACTTTGCTTCAGTTCTACTCAGCTTAATTTCCACGAGCTTTAGCTCGTGGAAAATCCATAACTTATCTACGTGGGCTTCCAGTTACCACGAGCTAAAGCTCATGGTAACTGGTGTTGACGCTTATAATTCTATCTTCAGCCCTACCGGACAATGATCCGATCCGAGGTAATGGTCATATACCATTGCATCTTTCACCTTGTCAATAAGCCGGTCTGGTACCAGAAAATAATCAA
>DASQTN010000043.1:0-7159 GCA_035641895.1 Chryseolinea sp.
GCAGATTCCTGTAGATTCAAGCTATCAGGTTGTTTGTTAAAATAAGTTTCCGCCGCCACCTTAATTCCATAAGCGTTACTGCTAAAATCACTGGTATTAAGATACATCGCAATGATTTCTTCCTTGGTAAAATTTCTCTCCAGGTGAATCGCAATAATCCATTCCTTCGTTTTTTGAATAACACGGCTGGGCAATTTTCCTAGCCTGGACAAACTTCCTTGAAGTTCGGGATTCTGTGTATAAAGATTTTTCGCCAGCTGTTGGGTGATGGTACTACCTCCTCCTTTGGAATCCGAATTAAATGTGAGTATTCCGTAAACAACCCTGAGATATGCCTGAAAATCCAAACCTGAATGATCATAAAAACGGTGATCTTCTGAATATAAGAGCGTGTTGACGAGCTCCGGAGACAGTTGGTCATACGTAACCTGACTTCTGTTATATCGGAAATAACTACCCAGTGATACGCCGTCGGCGGTGATTAACTGGGACGACAAATCGTTTTCAGGATTCTCTATGGCTTTTAGGCTTGGCATGCCGCCGAAGAGCCCGAGGAGATCAAAACGAACCGAGTACACGTATAACGGCACGCCTATTATAACACAGAGGAAAAGGATCCAGATTGCCTTTATTAGTTTTTTGAACCATGTGCTTTTCCACAGCAGCGCGCTATTGAATTTCTGCAGGATAGTTCGTTTCGAAGAATTTGAGGTACTCATCAAGGCCTTTTGTTCTATAAAATATATCGAAATTGTCTTTTGTAATTACAAAACTATGGAATTTATAGTTTCGGATTTCGGTAAGCGTGCTTAGCTTTTCGTTAAACGTCTTTATGTAATCAAGCGCGGTCGTTATACCCGGTAAATCTGCAACCAGTGTAAGCGTGTACATATCGTTCAACACTAAATTGCTGTTCTTGAGTTTAAGATCCTTAAAATTATTTTCATTGAATTTTGTCAATGCGGTAGATGCCGGAAGACTCATGTTTTCCTCGCTCTTATAGACCAAAAGAAAGTAATGAGGCTCTTCCAGTGAACGAATGTATTGAATACCCTTCTTCTGCTCCTGATCTCGTTGATAATTCTGGGTGGCTTCCAAAAGCTTTTTCGCATATGCTCCGATTTCATCATCGTTGTGAGCCTTGATAAATTCGCCTAACAAATATTGATACTTCACGATGTCCTCCTTTTTACCAGCGATAAGGATCTTCAGAAGTTCTAATGTGGGCGTAAAGCTATTCTCTCCAATGGCGTAAGCTTCATCTATAGTTTGAAGACTGAGATCGTATTCTCCCATTTGGAATTGTTCATAGGCTTTCTTGTACAAGGATTTTTGTTTTTCAACGGCCTGACTGGACTCCTTTAAGTAATCCGGGTTTAGTAAAATTTTGGTGAATGTTGAGTTCGGATGTTCGGTTTTCAGGCGTGATGCATAGACCTCAGATTGGGAAGCATCGGTTTCTTTGAAGTAGAGATACAGCTTATAAAGTATTTCCGGTTCGTATTCTGTTTCCGGAAAACGATTCAGGAGGTCATTATAAGCTGTTACAGCATTTTCTTTCTCCAGTAATTTGAAATAATAAATATCTCCCAAATTATAATAGGCGTTTTCAATCAGTTTCAGCGCCTCCTTCTTTTGTTCGTCAGTGCGAGGAATCTGACTGCTGACCCGCTCGTATTCTGCAGCCACGGGATCGACGGGTGCGGCGGAGTCGCCAGGCTTTTCAGCTATAGCGGCGGGTCCGCTTTGCTCGGCTGGAGTTTGATTAGTTTCTTCACGCACTGTATAGCGCAGGGATCTTCGCCAATTATCTTCCAAGGGGATGTTTCCCCATATGCGCTTAAACTCGGACTGCCCCAAACTCATTGCGGATAGATTACCGAAATACCAATCTGTGGTTTCTTCGTTGCCATCATCGCCGGTATCAAACACGCTATTTGCATTGGATACGATTTCTATGCGATTCGATTTTCTCTTTTTCTTCTTCCCGGCAATAGCTTCTTCAGCGGCTTTCTTTGCCTGGAAAGCTGAATCTATTTTCATTCTGATGGTGGCCGAATCCAACGTGGCTAACACCAAAAGACTGTCCTGCCATTTAATGGTGTTCAGATTTTTCACAAACTCGTCAAGAATTTCCTGGCGGGCTTTAATTTCTGCGTAGCCTTCATAATCTTTTGGCAAGGTGTTGATTGCGCTGTCGTAATACGCTTGCGATAATTCGTACTTGCGCAAAGTATCGTAATAAATTTGCCCTAATCTTAAATAGGCCTCACCGTCGATTCTTCGATTTGTTCCTTCTCGTATGGATTTATTAAAGTTGGTGATGGCCTCATCCAGGTTTTTTTGCTTGGATTCGAATACACCCATCTCATAATAAATTTTATCCTTGAATTCCTTGTTCTTGTTGTCTTTTAGAAGTTTGCGAAAAGATTTGCGCGCTGCATTGACGCTCTTGCTTCTTGAAATTTCTGTAACCTGTGCCAGATACAAACGGGCATAAAAATCCACTTCGTATTCTGGATTAGTGGACAAGCACTTTCTATAATAGTTGTAAGCTTCCGATTCGAAGCCAAGTTTCTGGTATACCTGGCCAATGATAAAATAAATTCGGCCAGGCTTATCTTTTTTCTTTAAAAGGTCCGTGACCTCTGTCAGATTTCGCACCATTCGGTCGTAGTCCTCTTGCTCCTGATAGAAATATGCTTTTTCGATCAACAAGTTCTTTCGATTAGCCTTGCTTAGTTTTTCTTTTTCTACAAAGTCGATAGCAGCCTGTCCGTTATTATATTCCTGATGTTCCGTGAATG
Organism: Chryseolinea sp.; assembly: GCA_035641895.1. GTDB lineage: Bacteria > Bacteroidota > Bacteroidia > Cytophagales > Cyclobacteriaceae > Chryseolinea. The sequence continues at coordinate 2,808 of DASQTN010000043.1, forward strand.
TTCGAACGAGCTGAATAATCGCCTTATGCTTGGCATCCGGATTCTCGCTCTTTGAATTAACCCATTTTAAAGTTTGGACAGCATTGCCCCAATCGAGACTGTACAGACGCGCCTTTGCGACAAGGATGTAGCAGTCGTCAACCCATTTGCTATTGGGATGCCGTTGTATGGCAATGGAAGCCATTTTAATAGCCTCTTGAATTTCTTTGTCGTAGCCCTTCGCCAGCGCAGTATCCAATTTTGGATGTAGCCTTAAGATTTTATTGTAGTCGTCCGTCAAGCTTTCCCAAAGGGTGTTTTCTACTTTCCGGATTTCTTCCTTTGCATAAAAATATCCGTTGTAGTGCGCTGTCGCATTGTGATATGCTTTGCTTGTCCAGGTGTTTTTTTCGGATGAACATGCCCATACTCCGATAAAGCAACACAAGAGAAATGTATAATTAAAAAGTCCTTTCAAGTTCGAAATGGATTTGTGATGTGATAAACGCGAAAAACCTACATTCCATATTTTAATAAGCTGGAATATCTAATTTTGTGTAAAAAAACGCGGAATATTTTGAAACCCAAAAAGACATTATCGAGCTGGCTCACCACGCGGTATCAACTTATTATCCGTAATGAAGAGAATTTCGCTGAAAAAACGAGCATGGGTTTTACCTATTCGAAAGTAATTCTTTTTTCAGTTATTCTATTCACAGGGCTTTTTGTGCTTAGTCTTTTCATGTCAAAGACAATTTTGGCAAAGTGGTTTGATCCCAAGCATGAACAAATGGTTTTGAGGCAAGAACTTCTTGAACTCGCGCTGAAAGTAGATTCCCTCGGCATAGAGGTAGACCAGAAAGATCGATTTATAGCAAACTTTCAACGTATCTTAAGCGGAGATACTATAAATTTTAAAGATCCTGCCAGTCATTTGCAAGGCGAAGGTCAGCCGCTTACAAAGCCAACAACGCTAAAAGCTCCGCCCACCGATTCCGTATTTCGTAAGAATTTCGAAAACTCAGATTTGTCACTCATCTCTCTTACAAATTCAAAATATCGAGAGTTGCAGGAAACATTTTTTTATTCGCCTATCACCGGCTTTGTGTCGGATCAATATGACGTCAAAAAGGGCCATATGGGTGTTGACGTTGTCGCCAAGGCTAACGAACCAATTAAATGCATTACCGATGGGACGGTAATATTTTCTTCCTGGACGCAGGATTCAGGATATGTCATTGTTGTGCAACACCGGGGGAACCTCATTTCCACCTATAAGCACAATGCCCAACTCTTGAAAAAAGTTGGTACTTTTGTCAACGCGGGAGAAATTATCGCTATTGTTGGCAACAGTGGGGAACTCACCAATGGTCCTCACCTTCATTTTGAATTGTGGTACAATGGAAATTCATTGAACCCGGAAGAATTTGTCACTTTTTAAACTTTTAACGTCATGCTAACATCGAAAGAACAAAAACGCGCCGCCGATGAGATCAGTACCTCTAGCAACACTATCGGCAAAGGAACCTTCCTCGAAGGTAACATCGAAACACACGGTAACATCCGTATCGAAGGTAAAGTAACGGGAAATGTAAAATCAAAATCTAAGGTTGCACTGGGCAACGGATCCCAGATACTTGGCAATATCCTCGCTCAAAATGCCGATATTGAAGGTGAAGTAAAGGGCAAGATCGAGATCACTGAACTTCTGGTTTTAAAAGCTACTGCTGTTATCAATGGCGACATCTTAACAGGTAAAATGGTAGTCGAACCCGGTGCCGTTTTCAACGGTACTTGTAAAATGGGTGCTGTTATTAAGGATATTAAAATCGGCGAAAATGGGCTTAACAGAGCCATCCCCCAACAAGAAATTAAAAACATATAACGGCTATTTAAAATACAGCAGCTTAGCGTTTCAATTATTGGCCGCGATAGGGGTATTTGGATGGCTTGGATACAAGCTTGATCAGTACCTCAACCTAAAATTTCCGGCCTTTATGCTTTTTTTTGGATTGGTAGCCTTCGGGGGAATGATGTATCAGGTGTACAGGTCAATTAACCGGGATAATCCTTGATTCGTTTTTTCCTCGTGCTACTAGCCGTTTCTTTAGTGCTCATTGCGCTTGTCCGGGTGTCGGTTGATTACCAATGGATCGCGGCATTGCCTTCCTTCTTCTTTCAAACGATTATTTTCCTGCTTTTTAGCACCGGGCTATTGTTTGTCTATCTCTATAGGTTCAACAAACCTGATTTTTTTATTCAGTTATACCTGTTGAGCATGGCAGTCAAGCTTGTTGCTTACGGGGCGTATAATTTTTTTATGATCATGGAGGATGCAGCAGGGGCGAGCTACAACGTTCTCTGGTTCATGACACTTTATTTCATCTTTACTGCGCTGGAAATAGGTTTTTTGTATCGAAAAATTTCGAAGCACTAATACATTGAAGTCAGGGGCAATTTTTTTTTAAAAGATTTTTTTCTGGAGCATTAATTAATACCTTTGCGCTCGGATTTAAAAACCTTGAAATTAGCCCTGAATGAGCCAATTTTTGAGTCTTCTTAGAAAAAATTTCTTAGCCTTTGTTGTTTGTTTCCTGGCGGTTCCTGTAACGGGAGTTTCGGCCCAAGAGGAGCACGCTGCCGCTGAAGAAAAGTTTGATGCCAGCGCGTTGATCATCCATCACGTTTTGGATGACCATGTGTGGCACTTGTGGGATCACGGGGGTACAATTTACCTGCCGGTAATCGTCTATTCTTCCGAAAAAGGACTGGATGTTTTTTCTTCTCGTAACTTTTATGATGAACATCACAATATCGTAGAATATAACGGCTATAAATTAGACCATAATCATATATACCTGTCAGATTCGAACAAAGCTGTGTTGGACCTTTCCATCACAAAAAATGTGGCAATGCTGTTTATTAATGCGGCATTATTGCTCGTTGTCTTTCTAGCCGTAGCAAAGGGATATAAGAAAAATACAGGAAAAGCGCCCACAGGAATTCAGTCCTTTTTCGAACCCATTATTGTTTTTGTGCGCGACGAGATTGTAAAACCCAACATCGGACATCATTATGAAAAGTTTCTGCCTTACATGCTTACGCTTTTCTTTTTCATTCTTTTTGGAAACTTGTTAGGTCTATTGCCAGGAGCGGGTAATCTCACGGGAAATATAGCTGTAACAGTAACACTGGCTATCTTGACATTCATCATTACTAACGTCAATGGTAATAAAGCATATTGGGGTCATATTTTCTGGACGCCAGGCGTACCACTTCCGCTGCGGTTAATTATTCTTCCCGTTGAAATTGTGGGAATCTTCACTAAACCGATTTCATTAACGATTCGTCTCTTTGTTGCAATAACAGCAGGACATATTGTATTGCTGAGCTTGATATGCCTTGCTTTTATTTTTAAAAGCGTTTGGGTAGGTGCAGGCTCTACGGTTATGGTATTGTTTATAAGCTTGATAGAGTTGTTGGTAGCTGGGATCCAGGCCTATGTATTTGTTTTGTTTTCCTCTCTGTACATCGGTATGGCTATGGCTGAACACGAACATGAACATCATTAAAAGGAATTAAAGATATCCATCCGCCAGCTGGCTGATGGCTTGTTTCACTTAACTATTTTATACTTATGCTATTTGCTATTTTATTAGACATCAGTTATGCCGTAATGGGCGCTGGAATCGGTGCTGGTCTGGCTGCAATAGGCGCTGGAATTGGTATCGGCCGGATTGGTGGCTCAGCAATGGAAGGTATGGCACGTCAACCTGAGGCTTCCGGGAAGATTCAGGGTGCAATGCTTATCATCGCTGCTCTTATTGAGGTGGCTGCCTTATTTGCGCTTGTAATTTGCTTGCTGATATCTCAGCGCCAAGCGTAAAAAATCAAAGGAACTTGCCTATGGCGATGGGCCGGGCAAGTTTCTTTATTATTTGAAACTATACAAGATATTCATTCGATATGGAACTTCTTACACCGGGCACTGGCCTGATCATTTGGCAACTTATAGTATTCCTATTGTTGTTTTTTCTTTTGGCAAAGCTTGCCTGGAAGCCCATTATAAATTCATTAAAGGACCGGGAGCAATCTATTCAACAGGCTCTTGATACCGCGGAAAAAGCGAGACTCGAAATGTCGCGGCTTAAGGCTGACAATGAAAACCTGTTAAAGCTTGCCCGGGAAGAACGCGAAAAAATGTTAAGAGATGCGCGTGACGCAGCAAATCGCATGAAAGATGAAGCGCAGGCTGACGCTAAGAAATCTGCCGACCGGATCATCGAAGATGCACGTGCTGCCATCAATGCAGAAAAAGTAAATGCAATGAAAGAGGTGAAAGCCTTAGTGGCTAATCTTTCGCTGGAAATCGC
>DASQTN010000044.1:0-4969 GCA_035641895.1 Chryseolinea sp.
TCCTTTGCATTCCGAATTCAACCAATCGTGCCGGTATACGATGTATCGGGACAGGTGTTTGGCGGAACACGCGGTACAGACCTTGATAATTCCAGAAATCCGGTTGCCGACTTATGGCGTAACAAAGATAATGTTCAGAAAGAACTGAGACTTTTTGGAAACGCCTATGCTGAAGTAGATCTTTTTAAAAATCTGACAGCCAAGACTAGCTTTGGTATTGATTATACAACTTTTAATTTCAGGAATTATACTATTCGTGATATTGAATCAGCGGAATCGAGAGGTTCAAACTCCCTTCAAGTGATAAATAACTATGAGTGGACCTGGACTTGGTTTAACACGCTGAACTATAGTGCTACGCTCAATGACATTCATAAATTTAATTTCCTGATTGGAAATGAGGCAATTAAAGATTACTACGAAACGTTTGACGCTTCACGTACGAACTTTGCTTCCGATGATATTGAGAATCGTTACTTAAGCGGAGGAACGGGCGTTCAAACAAACAATGGCGGTGGATCTAACTGGTCCTTGACATCAGAATTCGCGAAATTGAATTATAGCTTGTCGGACAAATATCTACTGGAAGGTACGATCCGTCGTGATCGTTCCTCACGTTTTTCTGAGGCAAACCGGGTGGCATATTTTCCTGCTGTGAGTGGAGGTTGGGTCTTTTCTGAAGAAGGCTTTGCTGACGGAATTAGTCAATGGTTGGATCGTGGTAAATTGAGAGTTGGTTGGGGACAAACCGGAAATCAGGAGATTGGTTATTATAATGCGCTCACAATCTTTTCAACGAACCCAATTACATCTTTCTATGATTTGAACGGTTCACGTACCTCAGCGGTCCCAGGGTATGAGCTAACGCAATTTGGAAATGCCAATGCAAAATGGGAGACAACGACTTCCACCAACATCGGGCTTGACCTGACTCTACTGGCTGGTAAAATCGACTTTTCGGTCGACTGGTACGAACGGATTACATCCGATATGTTATTTCCAGTGGCAGCTCCAGGAACGGCGGGCGTAGCGACAGTGCCCTATCAAAATATTGCAGAGATGCGAAATCGAGGCGTTGATTTGGCGTTAAGTTATCAGGGTCAGGCGGGAAATGAACTTACGTACAGCATTGAAGGAAATTTCAGCACCTACCGGAATGTGGTAACTAACACAACGGGCGATAAGAACACACAATTTTTTGGAATCAATGACGAACGCATCCAAAATTTTGTTGTTACCCAACAAGACTATCCCATCTCATCTTTCTTTGGATATACGCTTGATGGAATATTTCAGACCGACGACGAAGCCCTCGCTGCTCCACAAAATCTTTTGGGAACCAACCAAAATAAAGCAGGCAGATTTATCTTTCGTGATATCAGCGGACCGGATGGCGTACCCGACGGTGTAATTAACACTAGAGATTTGTCTATTATTGGAAATCCGCATCCCGATTTCACTTACGGTATCACGCTTAACCTCAATTATAAGGGCTTTGGATTTACGCTGTTTGGACAGGGTGTTTACGGAAATGAAATCTTTAACTACGTAAAATATTGGACTGACTTTCCAACTTTTGCCGGTAACAGAAGCAAACGCATGTTGTATGAATCCTGGACACCTGAGCGGCCTAACGCTGTACTGCCTCAGCTAACGTCTAGCGACCAGGTTAGTATTCTGCCTTCGACCTATTATCTCGAACGCGGTTCTTATTTCAGGTTTAAGAATATCCAGGTATCATATACATTCCCAAGGACACTCGTTTCTAAAATTGGACTTTCTTCCTTGCGGATCTATCTGCAAGGACAAAACCTGGTTACAATTACAGATTACAGCGGAATGGATCCGGAAATTAATTTACGGAATCATGTGGCGGGTAATGACCGGGTTGCGGGAAATGCCAATTATGTTCCCGGCGGCGATCGACAGATTGGCGTTGATGGAGGTGCGTATCCTGCATCGAAGCAATATTTGTTCGGTCTCAACTTATCATTCTAAAAGAATGTTTATGTCAACTTATCAAGAGCATAAAAAAATCGGAAAAATGAAAAAACTAATAATTATATGCTGGGCATTGATTCTCAGTATGGTTACATCCTGTTCAGATTCATTCCTGGAAGTGGCACCCAAAGCTGCGCTGAGCAGCACTACCCTGCAAAACAATAAGGGGGTAAACTCATTGCTGGTAGGTGCCTATGCGCTATTAGACGGCTGGGCAACGCCCGAAGGGGCTTACAGATCGTATCAAGTCGGTGCTGACAATTGGGTATATGGAAGCGTTGCGTCGGATGATGCCTATAAAGGCACAATCGCCGGTGACCAGCCCCCGATTTCATTGATTGAACAAGGAAATATTTCTTCGGACAATATTTATTTCCGTGGAAAATGGCGCGGAATGTACGACGGCATTGCACGATGCAATGATGTTCTGCAAATTCTTCCAAAGGTCATGGACATTACGGACGATGAACGCGCGCAGGTGGAAGCGCAAGCAAAATTTCTACGCGGCCATTACCATTTTGAGCTGAAAAAAATGTACAACATGGTTCCGTATATCGATGAAAGTGTTTACGATCCGAACAATTTAGAGAGTACAAAGGTCACTAATGACGAGGATATATGGCCGAAAATAGAAGCGGATTTGATGGCAGCTTACAACGTTCTGCCTACTAAACAAGCCCAGCCGGGTCGTGCGTCAAAATGGGCAGCGGCCGCCACGTTAGCAAAGGCTTATTTGTTTCAAAAGAAATATGATGAAGCGAAACTTTTGCTGTTGGAAATAGTTAATAGCGCACAATTCAAGTTAGTGGACAGGTTTCACGATAATTTTAAAGCCGTAAGCAATAACAATGCGGAATCTATTTTCGAGATACAATATTCTGTCAACGATGGTGCTGCGGGAGGTGAAAATGGAAATATCGGCTCAACACTTAACTACCCGTACGGTGGTGGAGGTGTAACAACTTGCTGTGGATTCTTTCAGCCATCACAAAACCTGGTAAATGCATTTAAGACCGACGCTAATGGCTTGCCGCTCCTTGACGACTTCAATGCCACGGATGTCAAAAGCGATCAGGGAATTGAAGCAACCGCTCCTTTTGTCCCGTATATCGGAACCGTTGATCCACGTTTGGACTGGACCGTTGGCCGGAGAGGCATTCCATTCTTAGATTGGGGTTTCCATCCTGGTAAAACATATGTCAGGGATCAGGCCTATGGAGGTCCTTACTCGCCGAAAAAACACGTTATGTATCGCTCTGATGTTGGAACAAATACGTTTGCCGGTAATCCCCGGTTAAATGCTAACAACTACAGGATGATTCGTTATTCTCACGTTTTACTTTGGTTGGCGGAAATTGAGGTTGAAGTTGGTGACCTGGAACTTGCCCGCGGATACGTAAATCAAATTAGGGCGAGAGCTGCAAATCCGGACGGCTTCGTAAAGAACCCTGATGGCACGCCATCCGCAAATTATTTGGTGAATCAATACACAACGGCATGGACCGATCAAGACGTCGCCAGAAAGGCGGTTCAATTTGAGCAACGTTTGGAATTTGCCATGGAAGGTCATAGGCGATTTGACCTGGTCCGATGGGAGATCGCAGCGGAAACACTCAACGCTTATTATGCCGTAGAAGGAACGAAGCGGTCCTATTTAAGCAATGTCCAATTCGTCGCAGGAAAGCATGAATATTTCCCAATACCGCTACAGGAAATTTTAAATAGCCAGGTAAAAGGCGCTCCGACGTTGGTGCAAAACCCGGGATATTAGTCCGTATTTTATGTTTATTTAAGAAGCCGTCTTGGATATTCCGAGACGGCTTTTTGCTGGAATAATTTGAAGAATATATCGCACGAAACGCGAAGTCGGTTAACGATAAACGGATAAAGATTAAGGATACTAATTCGTCAATATCCTCACCGTCACCAACAACTGACCTGTATGTCGTTGTGTATGCTCTGCAGCATGGAAAAGCAATCCCAATACTGTCGAGGGGAGTTTTTTTCGCCCCACGCCAACCGGCTGAGACAATGACTCTTCAGAAGTTGTTTCCAGTTGAACCAGGGATTTTTTTATTTGATCTTTAAAGCGGGCTACCAGCTCACTTACTGTCAACGCTGGTTCGCCTGGCACCCCTTCAGACTTAAGGTATTGCATTTGATCTTCGGAGAGTGACTCCCCCCGTGCATAAGTAAAAAGGCGATCGAGCACGCCAACAAAATGTTGCAAATGAAAGCCAACGGATGCGACATCAGCTGGGCGAATCCATAACTTTTCGTCGGGAAACCCAAACATAAGCTTTTCAACCTCTTCGCCTGACTGTACCAAGGCATGGGCCACCGGTTGTAAGAGCGTGGGAATATTTGGCATTGGACCACGAAGCCATGCTTCAGATGCTTCCATAAATTTCGGTCACTTTTTGGTGAACTCAAGGTATATACTATTTTCAATTTTTGATTGTAAAAGCAGAACTATGTTAATAAGATCTTTGGTATTAAGCCTGACCACCATTGTTGCTATAGGTGTCTCACAACATATTTGTTATTCCCAGCAACTTTTGTATGCAAAGCAAGTGATCGACACACTTTGTTCTGATGCAATGAAGGGAAGGGGCTACGTCGATAATGGTGATCGGAGGGCGGCAGATTACCTGGCCGCAGAATTTGAAAAAGCCGGTTTGAAAAAATATTCAAAGAGTTATTTTCAACCCTTTACGACTCCAGTAAATACATTTCCGGGTTCCATGTCTCTCACGATAAATGGTGCGAAGTTGAAAGCCGGTGAAGATTTTTTGATTGACGCTGGGTCGCCAGGTATTGCAGGCAAATTTTCGACTGAACTTCTGACAGCTGATGACCTCTTGAGCGACGATCTTTGGATGAAAAAAATCCAGAAAGCCGCTTCGCGGTTCGTGGTAGTTAATGCGATTGATAAGACTAAATACAGCGCAGATCAGTTGAAACGAAT
>DASQTN010000045.1:0-2491 GCA_035641895.1 Chryseolinea sp.
TCTTCTTGGAGATTTTCCTTTTAAGCGTTTTTGTTTCCCGCTGGAGCGTCGACTTGTCCAGTCCATTTCGCAACGTTATCTCCAGGCGCCCCAGGTCAAATGGTTTTTGGAGAAAGTCAAAAGCTCCTTTTTTTACAGCTTCTACAGCAACATCGATTGTGCCGTGCGCGGAAATCATAATGAAGTTTGTGCCGATCTCTGCTTCTTTCGCTTTTTCCAAAACCTCCATGCCGTCCATTTTGGGCATCTTGATATCACAAAGGCAAAGGTCGTATGCACCTTGTTCCAGTTTTTTGAGACCCTCTGCGCCGTCGGCAGCGTCGTCTACTTCGTGATTTTTCTCTTCCAGTATTTCCTTTAGAATCGACCGTATCTTGTTATCATCTTCGATGATGAGGATTTTTGACATGTACTTTTTTGTTAAGGGCTAAAAATAAAGAAACCTGTCAGCTTCTGAAACTGGCAGGCTTTTAAATAAAAATGCAAGCGATAAGCCGGGTTCTGTAGTCCGCCAGCTGGCGGATCCCTATCATTTATCTGGTCAAGCCATCACTGACTTGATCTAGCAGTCTACCCGTCACGCCTGGTGTTGTTAACGAGCCGCTAACCACTTGCGTGGGCGTGACCTATTTGACCTTTCAACGCGTAAGGTTTACCCTGCTCACGCCATCACTGGCGTGACGGTGAGCTCTTACCTCACCTTTTCACCTTTTCCTTCCGCCGTTTGGCGGAAGGTAGTTTGTTTTCTGTGGCACTATCTGTTGATCCGCCAGCTGGCGGACCACCTTCCCGTTAGGAAGTACGCTGCCCTATGTTGCCCGGACTTTCCTCTCCACCTCTCGATTAAGATCAGCGAAGCGATAAGGTCGCTTGCAGTACAAAGGTACAGCCAAATTATCAAAATGCCTTCGTTTTTAGAGATTACCTGAGAATGCCGTTGGCAGAAGGGAATTAAATGATTATTCTATCGTGATTTAACATTCAACATTCAACACTCAATTTGCAATTTTCAAGTAATATTCAACGGGTAATTTTCAATATTTGTTATTAGGCCGAAACATAACAGGCAGGCACATTTACAGGGAGTACAATCTTCAAAAATTTTGTCCGGTTTTCCGGATCGGTTGGTTTTGGTCTATTCATTATTCAAAGCCTATCTTAATATTCTATTCACATGCCAGTTGTGAATCCTAATAAACACCGATTTATGAACCAGAGAAGTTACGACCTTGAAGAAAGACTTGTAAAATACTCATGTCAGGTTATGGAAGTAGTTGAGGCGCTACCGGCGACAAAAGCAGCTAGCTATATTGCTGGCCAACTCATTCGCTGCGGTCTCGCTCCGGCTCTCATGTATGGAGAAGCACAAAGTTCCGAGTCAAGAGATGACTTTATTCATAAAATGAAGATTGGAGTCAAGGAATTGAAAGAAACACGAATTTGTTTTAAGATGATTATAGCAAGGAAAATGGTTAATGGTCTCGAGGCAGTCACAAAAGAAAACGAAGAATTAATAGCAATTATTTCAAAAAGTATCGCCACTGCCAACCAAAATAAAAATTCAGCTTCTTGAATTTCGGAATTCAGAACTTTTTTCCCTGATCTTTGAATATTAAAAGATTGAGCATTGAATATTCCTTGAGAATTGAGTGTTGAACGTTGAGTGTTGAGTGTTCGTTGGGTTTGAACCGTATAAGAACTTGCTGTAAATTTATTGAAGATGCTACTACTCAAATAAACACTAACACTCAATGTCGAAGTGACCAAGCGCATCCTGCCCAAGGACGAATCTCACTAGTGGATATCCCTGCCAGTAAGCTTCAACTCAAAATGATCAGCGAGCTTGGCAACTTCCTGAACCATTTCTTTTACCTGATCTTGTGATGCGGATGCTGTCAGGCAGGAAGCCTCAATTTTTATATACCCTTCTTCTAACACGAACTTGCTATAGTCAAATTCAGCATTTTTTTCTAGCAATGCTTTTAAGTCGAGATTATTGTTGAATTCACAAACTTTAGAGGTAAAAATTGCCTGATCCCTTCCCGACGTAGGGCTCGTCTGTGTAACGGCTAATACAGTTTGATAACGACTTCCATTGATAGGCACAACTACCACTGATTTGTTATGGTTGTAGTCTGTAAATTGGCCACCGATTTGTTCAGCATATTGTTCGAGGTACTGCATGATGTCCATAAAAAAATTGGTTTAAGGATACGGAAGTTAAGGAATCTCATGCATTGATGGCTAAGCAGCGGAGATTAAATTTTGATAGTCAAAAATACAAAGCTTTAAATTTTACGCCATCCTTTGAGAACTCGACCGTAGGCGCAGGAATTTTGATCATGTTCGCAAAAAAAAGCAACGTATTCACCGCTTTGGATCGCGACCTGATCGCCCGAAGGTCAAAGTCGATTGACAAATAATATTGCCGGTAGGGTTCGGCATACCCAGCTTCCGCATTTTGATAATCCCGTGCGTAGATCATACCTTC
>DASQTN010000046.1:0-7341 GCA_035641895.1 Chryseolinea sp.
AGCTTATCGATACCGTTGTAAGCAGCAAAACCCAAATACCGATTTCCGCGAATTTCTTCTTGTGAATAACAAGGAGTGAGTGAGTCAAGAAAAAGCTTAAGCAAGGCAGCACTGTGATAAAGCTTTGTGGCCTTATATCCCTGGAAAAGAAAAGGTGAAGAAAGGAAAAAATCATCCAAAAGAACATGCTTTGGACCAGCTGGGTTTGATATTTAGTGAGCCGCGCTTCGCGATTTAGCATGAATAGCGAAATGACAAGGAAGACCAAGGGGACAGCACCTAACCACCAAAGGCTAGAAGAGGACAAGTAGCGACTGGCATTCATACCCAGGTTTGGCAAATAATAATAGCTCCACATTTCTGAAAAGGAATCCTGCAGGTAAAAAATGCTCATCAATAAAAGGTGCGGAATAAGGAAACCGCAGATGAGAAGAAAATACTTTCTGGCTGGATGTCGCGTAAAAATGATCAGAATGAACAACGCACCGGGTAGATAAATGAAATACGAAAATGAGAATAAAGAGGCAAGGCTGATGTACAAGCCCAAATTAAATATGGACTCATTGCGTTGTTCTCTGAATTCAATTTCCTTTAAAAGATTGTTAAGAGCCAGGAGTACAAAACCAAATCCCAGCAGTTCGGGCGTAAGCGAGAGTGTATCGAAAGAGAAGAAAAAAAGAATTGCGTAGATCAGTGACGGGATGTACGTGTTTTCAGAGAACGCTTTTTTATCGGCAAACATGATGCCTACAAAAGCAGTCTGGAAGAACAATACGATAAAAGCGACGATATGACGCGCCAACAGCGAGCGACCAAAAACCATATCCAGCAGCCCGTTGAACCATGCGGCCAAAGGGCCAATGGAATCTATTATTTCTGAATATAACCCTCGCCCTTCGCGAACTTTTTCTCCGATCACAAGATTTTTCAATTCAGGATAGGTCATTTCCGGGACATCTATTAGCAACGGCAAATAGATAAGGATCAGGAGAACCAGTAAACCCAGTAGCCGATATGGATCGTTAATGCGAAAGTATCGTAGCAAAATGAAAAGTAGCTTTGCACGCAAATTAGACTAGGTTTTTTTAATTGCCAATGGTTGATTGGTAATTGTTGGATGATAAGAGATATTTGTACTATGGCAGAATCAACAAGGCAGCAGAAGTATTCGAAGCTCATACAAAAGGAGCTAAGCGATATCTTTCTACGTGACAAACGAGGAATTTTAGATAATGCATTTATCACTATTGCCGATGTAAGGATGAGCCCGGATCTCGGTGTAGCAAAGGTTTACATTAGCATGTTGTTAGTTAAGGAAAAAGAGAAAGTACTTGAGAACATAACGTCTCGCAAAAGCGAAATCCGGAAAGCATTGGGTAATCGGATCGGAAAACAAGTAAGGATTATCCCTGAGCTTGTATTCTTCAAGGATGAGGTAGAGGAAAATGCGACGCGTTTAGATGAAATTATTAAAAATTTAAACATCCCGCCGTCTTCAAAAGCGGACTAAATTTGTACCGACTTGAACCTTCCTCTTTTTATAGCTAAGCGTTATCTGATATCCAAGCGGAAAAAAAACTTCATCAATGTAATTTCTATTATATCTGTCGTGGCGGTAACTATCATCACTGCAGCGATTATTATTGTTCTTTCAATTTTTAATGGACTGGGTGATCTGATTCATTCCCTCAATAATTCTTTCGACCCCGAAATAAAAATAGTTGCAACGAAGGGCAAGTCGTTTACAGTAAGCCAAGCGTTAATAAAGAAAATCGAGGATATACCCGGAGTTGAGGTGGTTACAGAGGTAATTGAGGATTACGCCTATGCAAAATATAATAATGCAAGCAGGCCGATAACCATGAAGGGAGTCAGTGACAATTTTATCGATCAAAAGCGTATTCCTAAGGAAAGTCTTGTTGAGGGCGAGTTACAACTTAAAAAAAACGGGATGCCACGAGCATTAATAGGGTATGGCGTCCGGAATGCCCTTTCCATTTCACTCGAGGAAGACTTTCATGTTCTACAGCTTTACTACCCTAAAAATGTAAAAAGCGGCGTTTTAGACCCCTCAAAGATGTATTCGCAAAAAGGTATTGCACCTGGCGGCGTCTTCGCGATTATTCAGAATTTTGATGAAAATTATGTGATTGTGCCACTCGAATTTGCAAAGGATCTGCTTAATTATGAAAACAAAAGGACATCATTGGAGGTTAAAACGACTAGTCCTGATGATAGTGAACAAGTAGAACAACAAATTCAACACATCCTTGGTGAAAATTTTAACGTCTTGAGCTCAGAGGAACAACATCAGGATGTATATAGGGTTTTGAAACTTGAAAAGTTATTTGCTTCGATTGCGGCGGTATTACTGTTAGTAATCGGATCCATTAACATTTACTTTAACCTGATGATGTTAGCTTTAGATAAGAAGAGAGACATTTCAATACTGGCTTCGATGGGTGCAGATAGCCGTCTTCTAAAAAAAATCTTTATAACGGAAGGACTGCTTATCGCGGCAATTGGCACAATCCTAGGGTTACTTTTGGGGGCAGGGATCGTAATGCTTCAACAAAATTTTAGTTTGATTTCGATGGGAATGAATTCGTCTGTGGTAGATGGTTATCCCGTGAAATTGGCTTTTATGGATTTCGTTTACGTGTTCCTGGCAATGAGTGTCGTAACGATTCTGATCTCTTCAAGGCCAGCGGCATTGGCCGCACGATTCGTATCTGTACAAAATTTATAGGTCGAAGTACCAATTTTTGGGGGAAAAGTATCCTTTTGTGGTGGATTATCCCTAATTTTCAAGTTTCTGTCATTCTAAAAACGTTGTTCCTGGATGAAGGTCTCTGCGTCACAGCCGTTTCAAATCATTTATTCGTTGTACCAACACGAATACCTGGGATTCGTGTTTGAATCTTATATTGTTCACCTCGATGATAAAGGAAAACTTACTTATCAACATCAGAACATTTCTCCGAAAAATGCCCGGGAATTTTCCAAAGGTCTCGATGATCGCGACTTTGAGCTAATTGAAACTATGGATTCGATGGCTCAAGAGTCCATCGTAAAAAAATTCTCAGTAAAATTCATGAAGCCTGAAGAATTTTTTTCGAAAACCTATGACAAGGCCAAAGGCAACGAGCTTGTCCAGGAACAGATCGAAGATTACATGGAAAAACGTCGGTCTAAGATCCTCGAAAAACTGAAGGGCAAAATTTTGTTCGAAATGGGGAACGACGGTGAACCTACATGGCGCAAAATTGAAGTTTTGGATAAGAGAGCTTCAATACAATTTCATTTCATGCGGACGGAGGAGAATACCAACTATTATCCTACCATTTTTTATCAGGGGAAGAAAATAGATTTACCTAACGCGTCGGCTTATCTGGTCTGTAAGAATCCAGCCTGGATGGTGTTAAATGGAAAATTGTACGGCTTTGAAAAAAATGTAGATGGCAAGAAGTTGATTCCTTTTTTCAGCAAGAAATATGTTGTGATTCCGAGAAACGTTGAGGAGACGTATTATAATCGCTTCGTTGCACCCCTTATCGCTTCTTTTGATGACGTGGACGCGCGCGGATTTGAGATTAATAAAAGTACCTACGATCCCCATCCGGTACTCACACTTTCAGAACTCCATACCGCACAAAGCTCATCACCAATTTCATTGTTCGACGAAAAACCGACCAGTGATGACCACAGCGACGAAGCAGGAAAAATTGTATTTGATTTATCTTTTAAGTATGGTAAGCATCGCTTTCGTGGCGATAACATCGGACCGATAAGTGTAACGCTAGAAAAACAAGGAGAAGGATACGTATTTCATCGCATCACGCGGCGTACTGAAGATGAGAAAAATTTTCTGCACACACTGCAAAATCTGGGTCTTCCAATGAAGGGATTTAGGATTGCAATTCCTAAATCAGAAGCGTTCTCCTGGCTAAATGAAAATCGCGTTAACCTTTTGAATTTTGGTTTCGAGGTAAGTCAGCCGGAAAGCAGAGACAAGAAATATTTTGTTGGGAAGGCAGTGATAGAAGTTGAGGTCAAGGAAAATATTGACTGGTTCGATATTCATGCGAAGATCCGTTTCGGAGAATTCGAAATTCCTTTCAAAGAGCTCAGAAAACTGATTATGCGGAGGAAGGTGGAGTTCAAACTCCCTAATGGTGAAATAGCTATTATTCCCGAAGCATGGCTTACCAAGTATGCAGATTTGTTTGCCCTTAGCGAAACGGATGGTGAACATGAAAAACCTGTCCTTCGAAAGCATCATCTTAATCTTGTAAAAGAACTAGAGGAGGGCAACCTTGCCAAGGTTCACTTGAGTGAAAAGCTGAGGTCGTTAAATTCATTCAGCGGAATAAAAAATTATCGTTTGCCGGAAGGCTTTAAGGGTGAACTTCGGCCTTACCAACGAGCAGGATACAACTGGCTCAGGTTCTTGAACGAATATAAGCTCGGTGGCTGTCTGGCTGATGATATGGGGTTAGGTAAGACAGTTCAGACATTGACGTTGCTTCAAGCCGAAAAAGACGCTGGCGCCGGTACCTCTTTGCTCATTATGCCAACATCCTTGATTTATAATTGGGAAATGGAGGCGAGTAAATTTACCCCTGAACTACGGATCCTGAATTATACTGGAACACTCAGGAATAAGGACATTAAGCGCTTTGAAAACTACGATCTTGTACTAACCTCCTATGGCATTACGCGCTTAGACGTAGAGTTGCTGCAGCAATTTTATTTCAATTATGTAATTTTGGATGAGTCACAGGTTATCAAAAATCCGACATCAAATATTGCTAAAGCGGTCAGGGAGCTGAAATCCAGGCACAAGCTTGTGTTGACGGGTACACCGATCGAAAATAGCACCATGGACCTGTGGTCGCAGATGTCGTTTATCAATCCAGGAATATTGGGAACGCAAACCTATTTTCGAAATGAGTTTCAGTACCCTATCGAAAAGAAAAATGATGAATCGCGATCAAAGAAATTACACGCTGTAATTAAACCTTTTATTCTGCGCAGGCACAAATCGCAAGTTGCAACTGAACTCCCCGAGAAAGTTGAAAATATACAATACTGCTCGATGTCATCTGACCAGGAAAAGCGTTACGAAGAAGTTAAAACTCACTATCGTGAGAAGATCTTTAAGTTGATTGATCAAGAAGGCTTGGGCAATAGTCGTTTTATGATTCTTGAAGGCCTTACCAAGTTGCGCCAACTCGCAAATCACCCGCGTATGGTGGAGCAGGGCTATACCGGCGATTCCGGGAAATTAGAAGACGTTACCTACATGCTGGAAAATGCAATTGCTGAAGGTCACAAGGTTTTAATTTTCAGTCAATTTGTGAAACACCTGGAGTTGGTTCGGCAATATTTAAAGACCCACAAAATTGATTTCGCTTATCTTGATGGTTCCAGCACAGATCGCAAGGAGCAAGTCGAGCGATTCAACCGCGAACAAAATCTAAAAGTATTTTTAATTTCGATTAAGGCTGGTGGGCTAGGATTAAACCTCACGGAGGCTGACTATGTATTTATCCTTGATCCATGGTGGAATCCAGCGGTTGAAGCGCAGGCGGTCGATCGAGCGCATCGTATAGGCCAAAAGAAAAAAGTATTTACTTATAAATTCATCACGCGAAATACCGTAGAAGAAAAAATCCTGATGCTTCAGAAACGTAAGCTCAAGCTAACGACTGAATTAATAACAACGGAAGAAAGTTTCATGAAGCAGCTTACGCGTGATGACATTAGTCAGATCCTTCTTTAATTTTATTGCCTTACGCTGGTTGATTTCCTTTGAGGTGTCGCGTCTTCCATCGGTTGTGTGACCATAGCCATCCCGCGGGATCCCGGGCAATTACCGCTTCAACTTCTTTAATGTAATTTTTGAGAACATCTGTATTTTCTTTTCCATAGGGAGGTCGCGCAAGCTCGATGATCTCGGCTTCATAATAGCCCCGTTTGACCTTTCGCATGGCGTAGTACAAAACCGGATATTGAGTTAACAATGCAAGCTGGTTGGGGCCACTAAAAAATACCGTTCGCTGATGCAGGAATGTTGCTTCATAGCGCTTATCGTGACCGTATCCAGGATATTGATCGCCTACAATCGCGATATTTCTAACAATGTTTTTTCTCTTAATCACTTCACGGGCTACTGAATCGCGACGAATACCATAAGCACCAAAGCGGCTTCGAGAGCTTAAAGAAAGGGAATTGAAAAACTTGCTATGGACTGGTTGATAGACAAAATCCATTTGTGCAGGTAAGATAAATGAGCCGGCTGCCAGCAGCCATTCCCAGTTGAATTGATGCGAAGCGAGATTCAACAACGATTGCCCCGCGCTAGTGTATTTTATCGAGACCTCCGGATTTACAAATTTCACCCGCTTGTTAAGTTCTTCCTGACTGATCGTAAAAAGCTTTAGCATTTCAACTGCGTAGTCGCAGAGATTTTTGTAAAAATCTTTTTCAATCTTTTTTAATGCTGCGTCAGATTTATCGGGGAAAGAATTTTTTAAATTTTTCTGGACCAGCTTACGTCGATATTTTACGATGTAAAAACTGACGAAAAAAAGGAAATCAGAAAGGACATACAGAACACTTAAGGGCAACCTGGAAAGCAGCTTTATCGCAAACATATACCACTTGAACGAGCAAGTTAAACAAGTATTATTACTTTTAGAGCATGAAGGATAAAGTAGTAATTATCACTGGCGGCTCATCGGGAATTGGAAAGGCACTTGCCCAGGAGTTTGGCATGCATGGATCCAAAGTCCTGATTACCGGTCGTAATGTTGAGCAGCTTGAAAAAACGGTCGCGGAGTTGGGAAGCAAAGGAATAATCATTGAAGGTTTCGTCAGCGATGTGAGTGTTGAGAACGACAATCGGCGAATGGCGGAAGTGGCGGTAAGCAAGTTTGGAAGTATCGATATACTAATTAATAACGCCGGCATCTCTATGAGGGCGTTGTTTGAGGATGTTGACCTCGACGTTGTAAAAAAAGTAATGGATATTAATTTTTACGGAGTTCTTTACGCTACGAAATATTGTTTGCCCCAAATCATTAAGAATAAAGGTTCAATTGTTGGGATTTCGTCGATTGCGGGTTATCGCGGATTGCCGGGCCGCGCCGGGTACTCGGCTTCGAAGTTTGCATTGAATGGATTCCTGGAAGTTTTACGCACTGAGTTTCTAAAGCGTGGGGTTCACGTACTTACTGCCTGCCCAGGTTTTACGGCTTCCAATATCCGCAAGCGTTCACTTACAAAAGATGGTAGTAAGCAGGGGGAATCGCCACGAAACGAAGAAGAAATGATGTC
>DASQTN010000047.1:0-3810 GCA_035641895.1 Chryseolinea sp.
AACGACTTAACATCTGCGGAAAGGTCAAACGCTTCTTGTGCCAGAATCGCCGATGCTGTATGATGTCCATGTCCCGCCCTTTCATCGGGTGGAAATCGTGTAATGATAACGTCGGGCTGGTATTGACGAAATACCTTGACCACATCAGAAAGTATTTCTTGTTTATTCCAAATTTTAAACGTTTCATCCGAAGATTTAGAGAAACCGAAATCAATCGCCCGGGTAAAAAACTGTTGGCCTCCATCGATTCGTCGGGCGGCTAAAAGTTCTTGCGTGCGAATCAGTCCCAGCAGGTCGCGGATCTCAGACCCAATTAGATTTTGCCCACCATCGCCGCGCGTCATCGATAAATAAGCGGTTTCCGCCAATTTATCGTTGGCCATAAGTGAAATAATGCGCGTGTTCTCGTCATCGGGATGCGCTGCCACGTATAAAACTGAGCCAAGAACATTCAGCTTTTTGAGTTTTTGCCTGATCTGCGCAACGTCGGGTTGCTGGGCAAATGAATAGGACGACAACAATAGAATCGAAAGTAAACAGCGTATGCCCGTCATGCAATTATTGAATTTATGCGAATTAACGTAGAAATGTTCAATTAACTAACCCCGAAATGGGTGAACGGCAAAGGGTAATCAGTGGTTGGGCCTTTCTGGCAAGCGGTAATTTGGGTTGGTTCATGGAGTGTTGAGGTCGACTTCGGGCAATTATTGGAAGGGTCTGACGGCAGATACAAAACAGTTAGTCATTCTCCAGCATAGTACACGGATCGTTTACTGCAAACGCGCAATGGGGCTAAGTTTCGCAAAGCAATAAAAAGTCTCTCTGCGAATCTTTGCGATTTGGTGTCTCTGTGTAAAGTGACTGCTTAATAAAGACTGCTTATCAAATTTGCGTATTATTGAAAACCATTCTCCATTTTAAAAGAAAATGAGTACGTCTAAAAAGAAAGTAATCGCGATAAAGGTAGGTTCAAACGTTATCACCAACCGGGAAGGATTCCCAGATGAGCAAATCATTGAAAACATATCCAGGCAAATCAAGGTATTGAAGGAACAAGACTACCAGATACTTTTAATCTCCTCGGGTGCAGTAGCTGCCGGCAGAAGTCTTTATCAATTTCAAAAAAAAGCTGATACTGTCGTACAACGGCAGGTGTTAGCGTCTATAGGGCAGGTAAAACTCATTTCTTTGTACAGGGATATTTTCGAAAAGCAAAAAATGCTTTGCTCCCAAGTGTTGGTAACTAAAGAAGATTTCAAGAGTCGCACGCATTATTTAAACATGCAAAATTGCTTGTCGGCATTATTAGCAAACCGGATTGTTCCTATTATTAATGAGAATGATGTCGTATCGGTTACGGAACTTATGTTTACCGACAATGATGAATTGGCTGGCTTGGTAAGCGCCATGATGAACACCGACATTCTTATCATTCTCACCAATGTTGATGGCATCTACGATGGAGATCCGAATTTGCCTGGTACAACATTGTTGTCGATATACGACCCTAAGAAAATAAACCTGCAGCAAATTGCTACGGGAAAAAAATCAGGTTTTGGGCGTGGAGGGATATTAACCAAATGTCAAACGTCGGAAAAAATTGCAAGCATGGGCATTCCTGTTCACATTGCCAATGGCAGAACTGAAGACGTCATTCTCAGGGTTATGCGTGAGGAGGAAATCGGCACACGGTTTCCAGCAAAGAAAGTCACGTCGAACTTCAAAAAATATATGGCACACGCGTATGAAGAGCCAAAAGGCAAAGTGGTCATCAACCAAGGAGCAAAACAAGTTTTATTATCGCCCGAAAAAGCGCACAGTTTACTTCCAATCGGTGTTACACAGGTGATTGGAAATTTCAAAAAAGGTGACATTATCCGGATTGTCGACGAAAAGGATAGCGAAGTGGGTTTAGGACTTGCTAAGTATGGATATAAAAAAGCAAAGGAAGTCATAGGCCAAAAGAACCAACCTGCGTTGATCCATTACGATCATCTATATTTGCATTGATATTTTAGATTCTAAAGAACGTGTTGGAAAATACATTTAAATCGGTACAAGAAGCCAGTAGAAAACTGCCGGTACTCAAGGAGGAAAAGGTAAATCAAATCTTAACCGCACTGGCGGATAAAGCCGAGAAGAATACTATTAAGATCATTGCAGAAAATCGTAAGGATCTCGAACGCATGCCCGAGACTGATCCGAAATATGATCGGCTTAAATTAACGGAACAGCGTATCAGCGACATCGCCAAAGATCTTCGAAATGTAGCGACGCTGCCTTCACCCTTGCACATCACACTGGAAAAACGAACGCTGACAAGCGGGCTGCGACTGGAAAAAGTTACGGTTCCGTTGGGCGTCATAGGAATAATTTATGAATCACGTCCGAATGTAACCTTTGATGTGTTTGCCTTGTGTCTGAAGTCGGGCAATGCCTGTATACTTAAAGGTGGAAGCGATGCAGCATATTCAAATAAATTTATTGTTGATCTTATTCAGGAAGTTTTGATTGCCCAGGGTATTAACCCTAAAATCGTTGCACTTCTCCCAACGGATCGTGAGGCAACCCACGAACTGTTAGGCGCTGTAGGTTACGTTGATGTTATCATTCCAAGGGGGAGCCAAAATTTAATTGATTATGTTCGGGATAATTCAAAAGTACCCGTGATCGAGACTGGCGCCGGTATAGTTCATACTTATTTTGACGCCAGCGGAGATATTGAAAAAGGAGCTGCAATCATTTTTAATTCCAAGACACGGCGGGTCAGCGTTTGCAACGCCCTGGACTGCCTCATTATTCATCAAAGCAGACTAAATGATTTACCAGCACTTACACAAAAGCTTGCAGAAAAAAACGTGCGGATTTATGCCGATGAAAAAGCGCTCAATACGCTAAGAGGACGATATCCGGAAGCATTGTTGGAGATCGCTGAAGAAAAACATTTTGGAACGGAATTTTTGGACTATAAGATGAGCATTAAAACAGCTGCGAGCATAGAGCAGGCGTTGGATCACATCTTCAAGTATGGTTCAAAACATAGCGAAGCTATCGTCGCTGAGGATCGGAATGCAATAGACATTTTCCTTAAAAACGTCGATGCCGCTGCCGTCTATGCAAACGCGTCCACGGCATTCACCGACGGTGCTCAATTTGGCTTGGGGGCCGAAATCGGAATAAGCACGCAAAAATTGCATGCAAGAGGACCAATGGCACTTCGCGAAATGACCTCGTATAAGTGGTTAATTGAAGGGGACGGAACGATAAGAAGTTAACAAAATTTCCGCGGAGAATTCAGTTTTTTTTCTACCAAGGGGGTGGAAAGCCTTTTTATAACTGTCTATTAGTTTAAAATTCAATCATATGAGGCATACACTCCGGTCTATTGTTTTGGTTGTTCTTTTAGCTATTGTAGCTTCCTGCGATGATGACGAAAATTCCCAGGTCCAATGGGAGGAAATTGAATTTCCAGGCGAGGTTGTTATTCATGCTATTTATGGCGACCTGAACGAATACATGCTGGTATCCACTATTAGCAAAATCCTCCGGACAGCGGATGGTGGGAAAACCTGGACAACCGTCAAAACTGTTACGGACCCTATCGCAAGCTTTAATTCTTTGAATGAAGACCTGTACGCCATTTCAAATTTCACTGATTACATATCTCATGATCAGGGCCAGACCTGGGAGCCGGTAGCTTTCGACCACGAAGTGAATTTCCGATCGTATAGTCTCAACGATTCAAAGGGCATCCTTTACCAAGTGGTTGGTCATGTTGATGGCGAGCTTGCGCTCCCAACTTCGTTCTTG
>DASQTN010000048.1:0-2856 GCA_035641895.1 Chryseolinea sp.
CAGCTTTTTGCTTTTAGCTTTATGCTTTATGCTCTTCTCATGTACCCCCAAGAAAGAGCCTCCTTTGCCAATCTTTGGCGAGCGAGAGGTAACAGGAACCGATACCGTTTATCATACCATCGCAGATTTTAAATTTGTTGATCAGGATAGCGTCGAGATATCGAATGAGACTTATAAAGATAAAATTTATGTAACTGATTTCTTCTTCACGTCCTGTCGTACGATATGTCCATTGATGAAAACGCAGATGTTACGTGTCTACGACTCCGTTGAGAATGATCCTGACGTTTTGTTGCTCTCCCATACCATCGATCCCGAATATGATACGGTGGGCCTATTGCACGACTTTGCAAATCGGCTGGGTGTGAAAAGCAGTAAATGGCATTTTGTTACAGGCAACAAAGAAGACATTTATAAGCTTGCTCAAACGAGTTACTTTGCGACAGCCCTGGAAGACAAATCCGAGCCCGATGGTTTTATTCATAGTGGCGCTTTTCTACTGATTGATAAGCAAAAAAGAATCCGTGGGAAGTATGACGGAACGAAAGAAGAAGAAGTAAATAAATTACTGAAAGATATTAAGAGGCTTAAAAAGGAGGATGCAAAATTCTGACAAAAGATTAACGCTGAACGGTAACAGTAGAACTTATGATGCTAAATATTTCAGCGTTATAACGGGCTGCCTGTTGCTGGTTACAACCTGCTGTGTATTGCATGCCTGCACGTCTAAGTCGTCAGATGGTTCACCCAAATTTCAACAATACTTTGTACAGGGAGAACAACTATACCTTCGCCATTGCAGCAATTGTCATCAGAAAAATGGCAAAGGTTTAGGATTGATTTATCCTCCGCTCGATTCCTCTGACTACATGGAAAAAAATTTTGAGAATGTCCTATGCATGATGCGACATGGCAAATCCGGCGAACTGATTGTAAACGGCGAAAGTTATAACCAATCGATGCCGGGTGTCCCCACATTGTCAGACTTAGAGATTGCCGAGATCGCCACTTACATCTATAATTCCTGGAATCACGACAAAGGTATTGTAGATGTTAAGGTCACTTCAAAGATACTTTCCGTTTGTGATAGCCTTTGACGGTCGGGCTACATGTATTTCATTTTGATATCAATATCTATATCTCTTTGATCGGATGACAAATCGATTTGAGCCCGTTCAAATGAAGGTGGGCCCATAGCGCCGATGACATTATTAGAAAATCCGAATCCCTCTTTGGGTATTCCCAACTTATTTTTATCGAGGTCCTTATTTTTATTGGCATCGTGCAGTACGCTCACGGCATACTTGCCTGGTTTCAAATTTTCGAATACAACAGTGACGGAATCACCCGACGCTTTTATCATCTTTCCATGGATAGGCTTTTTTAAAAAATCTTTGTCGTTGTCGAAAATTCCCACAATGATGTCGCCTTTTTGACCTTTGATGTGAGTGACGGTGACCTGTAATTTAGTCTGACAGAAACTACATACGGACATGCATATCATTCCGCACAACAGCATAATTATTCTCATAACATAAGTAGATAAGAGGGGTTAATCGAACCACAATAATAACTTGAATTGAAGTTAGAAGGTTCAATCCATAAAAAATTATGCCGGTTTCAAACGTTCATTAGTCATCTGTAAAATACCGTTCATATGTAATTCTCACCAGATTTTCACCCAGCGTTAAATAGTGGGAATCTGTTGGCCGTAATTTCCGTAACTTTCCATTATAACTTTCCAATTAAAACCATGGCATCAATAAAGTTAAAAATCAATGACAAGAACTATACAGTGGATGTTGATCCAAAGATGCCGTTGCTTTGGGCAATCCGCGATATAGTGGGGCTTACCGGCACAAAGTACGGATGTGGAATCGCGCAGTGTGGCGCCTGCACTGTACACCTTGAAGGGCAGCCAGTTAGATCTTGCTCGATCCCGGCGACAGCTGCTAATAACAAAAGTATTACCACAATAGAAGGGCTGTCTGCCGATAATTCTCATCCCGTCCAACAGGCGTGGATTCAGGAGCAGGTGCCACAGTGTGGCTATTGTCAGTCGGGTCAGATCATGGCTGCAACGGCGTTGTTGAAGAAAAATCCTAATCCAACGGACAAGGATATCGACACTGCTATGCAGGGCCACATTTGCAGGTGCGGCACGTATCCCCGGATTCGTAAAGCCATCAAAGTTGCCTCACAACTTATGGGACAGAAAGCCAGTGCTAAGTAGACTAATTCAAAACAAGATTTATGACCACAGAAAATAAAGTCTCGAGGAGAAATTTTATTAAGGTAACAGGTATTACAGGTGCTGCGTTAACGCTAGGCCTATATACGCAAGCACGGGGGGAAACGCTCACACTATTAAAAGGCGATACCGCTAAAAATTTGGGTGTCGAACTGAATGCCTGGATATCTATCGATACAACTGGAAAAGTAACGATCATGAACCATCGTGCCGAAATGGGCCAGGGGGCTTTTCAAACAGTTCCTCAAATGATCGCTGAAGAATTAGAAGTAGACGTGGACAAAGTAAATATCGTTTTCGGTATAGGTAATGAAAAAAAATACGGCAGCCAGATTACGGGAGGAAGTTCAACAGTACGGTCGGCCTACAAGCACCTGCTGCAAATGGGCGCATCTGCACGGGAAATGCTGATTCAAGCAGCTGCTAAAAAATGGAATGTGGATAAGTCTACCTGCTTTGCTGAAAGTGGAAACGTGATACACAAACCCTCGAATAAGAAATTCCACTATGGAGAATTGGTGGATGAGGCGTCTAAATTGGAGATGCCAAAGGACGTCCCATTAAAGAAAATTGAAGATTATAAGATCCTTCGTAAACCCGTTCCG
>DASQTN010000049.1:0-3868 GCA_035641895.1 Chryseolinea sp.
ACAAATGCTGTCGCTGGTACCGGTACATGGTCACTAACGGGGCACGCAGGCGCCTCATGCGCATGTTACCCATTAAATACTCAGGTGGCCATTATTGGCGCTGGTCATACTGTTACGCTGCAAAGCAGTCAGACGGCCACAGGCACGCCTCCCACCACTAATCTTGCGCCCGGGGCCGTAGACATTTACGGCACGTTGCAATACAGCACGAATAACAATGTTACACTTGGCATACAGCAAGGGTTATTTAGGGTCAGGAGTGGAGGCGTCGTTAACAGCAATCCGGGCACACTTACCGGGGAAACCATTTCGTTCCAGGCCGATGTTGGTGGCGCTACGTTTCAGGTCGATGCAGGTGGCACGGCTACGATTGAGGATCTGGCATTGGGTACGGCAGCCGCCAACTTACATTACTTGACTGGTGGGGGGACTTTTTCCATTACGGATGACATTCTAATCGAAGCTAGCGGGGCGACCTTGACAAATAATCGGTCCGCATTTGTTACGATTTCAGGTGACGTCGATTTCAATGGGGCGGGGAGCGCATTTGTCAACAATGCAGCGATGACAATCACAGGAGACATCTTAATGGATGGCAGCAACAGCTCTTTTACAAACAATGCTTCTACGTTAAGTGTAGGCGATGATGTGGATTTCAGTGGCGCGAACAGCACATTTGTCAATAATGCGACGATGACCCTCGGGGACGATATTTTGATGGACGCCGGGAACAGCTTATTCTCAAACAATGCTTCATTAACCATCACTGACGACTTGAATTTCAATTCCACCAATAGTGCATTTTCGAATAATGCAACAGCTTCAATTGCCGATATTGTTTCTACCGACAATGCCGATGACGACAACGTGGTCACGAACTCAAGTGGAGCAACTCTTGGGCTGGGCGGCGTCAATGCCAATGATGCTGATTTGGATATTTTAAATTCAGGAACAATTAATCAGTCGGGGAATTTTTCAAATATCTCGGCTACTGACACAAACTTGGATAACCTTGCAACGGGTGTCTGGGTGTGGACGTTGACACCCAATACCACCTATGATACCGATGTTGCAACCGTCCTTAATCTCACAGCAATTGGGAATACGTTTAACTATAATGGCGCTGGGACTCAACGCATCATTCCGACGACATATCACCATATTACTCTATCTAACGCTGGAGCGAAGGACGCGAACAACGCATCGTTTGCAGTTCAAGGGAATTGGACGGCTTCAGGATCGGCAACATTTACGGAAGGCACTGGAACGATAACCTTAAATGGCTCCGTCTCGCAGTCTATTACAAATCCATCCGGAGAGACGTTTTATAATCTCACGACTAACAATTCATTCGGAACTTCTCCACAAATAACGCTTGGTAATGCGGTCACTGTGACTGGAACACTGACTATGAGTGATGGTAATGTGGATTTAAATGGTAATACCTTCACAATAGGTACGTCCGCGGCTTCAACAGGAACTCTGAGCCATGCTGGTGCCAGTACCAATGGTTGGATGTATGAGGGCAGTTTGATTCGGTACATGGCAACTGCCGCTACGACAATAGGCACCGCGGATCAAAATGAAGGTTTCTTTCCCTTAGGAAGTGCCTCAGATTGGAGACCATTTTATATAGGAAAAAGCAACATTGCGAGCAGCGGAGGACGCATTACAGTATCGCATACGAACTCAACATCGACCAGCACTGTTGCCATTGTGGACACTGGGCCGGCCGCCACAATTAGAAGACGACATAATTCGTTCTGGACTGTCGCAACATCTGGTATCACCGCCGGAACTTGGGCGTTGAGGGCGGGCGGAACAAATTTTGGCACAATTCAGGAGGTGGCAGATTTGCGCATGTGTACATCGTCGGGCGTTGTTGGAACTAACAGCGGTGGGTCGGGAACAACAGGGGATTGCCGCGTAAATCGTACCAATTTGTCGGTTGGTCAGCTAGCCAATAATTTCCACGTTGGCTCAACAGACCAAGCGAATTCTCCACTGCCCATCGAACTAGTCTCCTTTTCGGCGCAGCTGAAAAACGACGAAATTGAATTAAGATGGTCGACTGCATCCGAAACAAATAACGATTATTTCACGATCGAACGGGCAATCGATATTGAACATTTCGAACAGATTCTTTTCCACGACGGACAAGGAACATCAAAGGAATTAAATCATTACAAAGTGATGGATTCGTCTCCTCTATACGGCCGCTCATACTATCGTCTGAAACAAACAGACTTCGATGGAAAGTTTACTTATTCCGACGTCAGAATTATCGATTATGAAGGCCCGGCTTTTGCCACGCTGACGGCTTTTCCTAACCCTGTTAATACCGCCACCTTTACCCTAAAAATAGAAGGTCTTAAGGAAGCGAGCGACGTACCGGTGCAGATACTCAACCTGCAGGGCCAAAAGGTATTTGAAACGGTCGTCAACGTCCGTACACCGGGTATTATAACAAAAGAAATTTCAAGGAACGCCTTCCCCTCTCCCGGATTGTATATCATCAAAGCTGGCAGCACTTTGTACCTGACCAAGAAGATGGTAGTTGAATAATTTTACCGATTATTCCTATACTTGTAGGCCAATCTCAGGATTGGCCCTTTTTTTTTAATTTTTTCAACGAAGTGCGATCTAAGGCGATCTCCCGAATACTTTTTTCAGTGGGTGTAATAACCTGGTTGGCCTTACTTTTTACCGACATTTCAATCCTATTGTCATCAGTAAATAATATCAAACCAGACCTCCCTGTTTGGCTTCCAGGCATTATTCTTAACCTATTTATTGTATCCTTATTCTATTATTACAAAATCAAAATCGAGCGCGATGAAGTTTTAAACTTTGTCGACCTGCTTTGGAGAGTATTTGCCACAGGATTAATAGCTACTGTCATTTCATTAGGCCTCAGATTAATAGAATACCTGCTGGGCGATACAACTCTCACGCGTCATATCGTTTTTCGCGACCTGGTATACATCATTAACCTGGGGTTGATGATAGGATTCCTTATGATGGCATTTGCCGCCTGGAAACGGCTTATTCTTTACCAAAAGTCAAAATGGCTCTTAAGGTTATGGGCATTTTTCGAAATCGGCCTGCTGATTTCACTTGTCTACAACAGCTTCAAGTTTCCGCTAGTAGAATGGCTGTACGGAACGTTGCTTGGCGTGTTTGTGGTGGTCGGGCTGGTGCTTTCGGGAAATATGAAGTGGGTTGCATTTCTAAATTTTCGACAAAAATGGACCAGTCTTCTTTTGCTGCTCCTGACAGTCTTTTACCTGTTGTACATCTTTTATACGAACAGTTCGCTTTCTGAAAGCATCGGAAGTTCTTCGCCGTATTTCACGGAGTACCGATATCATGTCTTCATATTATCGCTTATCGTATTCGTTACGATCTACAGCATTTTTTCTTTTCTCGTTATCCTGTTTAACCTACCCACCACTTCTGTTTTCGAACAAAAACTTGAGGAGGTAGTAAATTTTCAACGAATCAGCCAATCTATACAGACTGAACAGAGCGAGGAAAGCGTCTATAATATTTTGTTGGAGACTTCTGTGAGTTCTGTATTCGCTGATGCTGCCTGGCTGGAAATAAATAGCAATGCGCACGAACATAAGATCTTTACTTATAAAATCACGGATAAAGAATCATACGATATAATCAATCATCTCAAATCACAAAACGTGAAGGGTGTGTTGGATCAGGGCAGTGAGAAAACTAAAAATTTGTCGAAGCACCTGGCGTCTCTGAAGGGTTCTAGGTTTCGTTCAATTTTAGCGTTTCCGATTTATGTAAAGGGGCAGAATATTGGAACACTCGCGCTATTGAAGGAACTACCCGAAAGTTTCAATAGAGA
>DASQTN010000050.1:0-12140 GCA_035641895.1 Chryseolinea sp.
ATAATAGTGGCGTAGTTCATGGGATTGTAGGAGAACTCTTAGGCCTGCCGTCGGTTTCTCCTGTTATGAAGTTGGATATTGAGGGAAACAAAGCGAAGCTTGCCCGGGAAATTGAAGGTGGCAAAGAACACATCGACGTGAACCTACCTTTTGTCGCTGGGTGCCAGGAACCGATCGCAGAATGGAAGATACCTAACATGAGAGGTATTATGTCGGCCCGTACCAAGCCTCTCAAAGTGGTAGACCAAGTCGCCGGCGATGGTGGTATTAAACTTTCGAAATTCGAGTTACCTCCTCCGAAGGGAGCTGTAAAAATGATTGCCGCCGACAATGTTAGCGAGCTTGTTAGCCTTTTAAAAAATGAAGCAAAAGTCCTCTGATTAATTGACACCTATGGCAATATTAGTTTTTGTTGAAAGCGCAGAAGGAGCTATAAAAAAGACATCGTTGGAAGCGGTTGCCTATGCGCATGCGATGGGTGGTCCGGTAACGGCGATTGCTTTAGGTGAAGTCGACAAAACGGAATTGGAGGCGCTTGGCAAATACGGCGCGAAAAAAGTATTACATGCAACGGATGAAAAGTTAAATAAAGGGATAATCCAGGTGTTTGCTTCTGTGCTCGCGAAAGCAATGGCTGATGAACAAGCAGATGTTTTGGTTATTGCAAATTCCTCGTTGGGAACACCAGTCGCTGCGCGTGTAGCCGCTAAGGTAGGCGCAAGCTTGGCGTCAAACATTACAGCGCTCCCCGATACATCTTCAGGTTTTATTGTGAAGCGAAGCATCTACTCAGGAAAGGCGTTTGCCTATGTTGAATTAACCAATCAAAAAAAGGTGCTGGCATTAAAAAAGAATGCAGCGACGATAAAAGAGGTTGGAAGTCCTGCACAAATTACGCCTTACACTGTTTCACTTTCAGATGCAGATTTTGCTGTGACGATAACATCGTCGGAACAAGCAACCGGAGAGGTGTTATTGCCAGAAGCAAATATTGTGGTCTCGGGTGGACGCGGAATGAAAGGTCCTGAACATTGGGGTCTGTTAGAGGAGCTTGCAAAAACATTGCATGCAGCTACTGGATGTAGTAAACCTGTTTCAGACATGGGATGGCGCCCGCATCATGAGCACGTGGGGCAGACTGGCGTGAAGGTTGCACCTCAACTCTACATCGCTGTGGGAATTTCAGGAGCAATTCAGCACCTGGCAGGTGTAAATTCTTCCAAATATATTGTCGTGATTAACAAGGATGCCGATGCTCCGTTTTTCAAATCCGCAGATTATGGAATAGTAGGCGATGCGTTTGACGTATTACCGAAACTGACTGAGGCAATAAAAAAAGCCAAATAATTAACGATAACTGATAGCCTTCGAAGTTTAAAATTGATTTGACGTGAAGAAAATTAAATTAGAAATATTGGGATTATCCTCAAGCCAATCGCAGACCGGCTCCTTTGCTTTAGTTCTGGGAGAAACGGAGGGAAATCGGAGATTGCCGATAATAATTGGGATGTTTGAGGCCCAGGCTATCGCCATCGAGATTGAAAAAATAATTCCCAATCGACCGATGACTCATGACTTATTTAAAGCGTTCGCCACGAATTTCCATTTTACTGTCGAAGAAATTATTATTTCAGACCTAAAAGAAGGAGTTTTCTTTGCAAAAATTGTTTGTTCAGACGGTCTTAAAAAATCGGAAATCGATGCAAGACCATCCGACGCGATTGCTATTGGTCTTCGATTTGATTCTCCGATTTATACGTATGAAAATATTTTGGCGGAAGCTGGTATTGTGCTGACCGATGAAGCCGAAGAAGACAAGCCAGAGCCGAAAGCAGAGGCGAAAGTCCGCGTGAAAAAAGAAACGTCGCGCAAGGACGACTTCAAGAACTACTCCATCGAAAAATTAAATGATTTGCTTAAGGACGCTATCGATAAAGAAGACTATGAGCGTGCCGCAAAAATCAGAGACGAATTGAGCAAAAGAAATTAAAAGCATTAGCGGAATTCCATTCCGCCAGAAGATGTCCGGCTTTTAACGTTACACCAAAACACCTATATTACTAACACAAATTTTAGCGTAATGAGCTTTCAGCTTTGAGCTTTAGGCTTTAAGCTCTTAACACCTAAACCGGATGGCTTACCTGCGTGGATTCCTTGGCATACTAATCCTGATTTCCATTGCCTATTTTTTATCCAGCCATCGTAAGAAGATAGATTGGAAGTTGGTGGGCGCTGGTATCTTTCTGCAAATCTTAATTGCCCTTCTGGTTTTAAAACTGCCGCTTATTCGTAATGTGTTCGATGCAATCGGGACTGGATTCGTAAAGTTCTTAAGCTTCGCCTCTTATGGCGCTCAGTTTTTATTTGGGGATTTGGCAAAAAATAGTGACGCTGTAGAAAACTCACGCCATAGTCTGGGATTTCTATTTGCTTTCCAAGCGCTGCCTACAGTCATTTTTTTTTCATCGGTGACAGCGGGTCTATATTACCTCGGTATTCTCCAAAAAATCGTGTACGGCTTTGCCTGGATTATGACCAAAACTATGAGGCTATCCGGCGCCGAAAGCCTGTCGGCGGCTGGCAACATTTTTCTCGGACAGACGGAGGCACCATTATTAGTGAGACCATTCATTAGTAAAATGACGCAATCCGAACTTCATTGTTTAATGACGGGAGGAATGGCTACAATTGCCGGAAGTGTGATGGGTGCTTACATAACTTTTTTAGGTGGTACGGATCCTGTTCAACTGGCCAAGTTCGCAACTTACCTACTATGCGCGTCACTAATGAACGCTCCTGCTGCCATTGTCATGTCAAAAATTTTTCTTCCTGAAACAGAACCGGAAAAAATTGATAAATCGTTGCGTGTCAACAAAGAAGCTATAGGCGTAAACGTCATTGATGCGTTTGCGACGGGGGCAGCAGACGGTCTAAAGCTTGCGTTAAATATAGGTGCAATGTTGCTGGCTTTCATTGCCATCATTTATGCGATGAATTGGATCCTGGTAGACGGCATTGGAAGCTGGACCGGATTAAATACCTGGGTTGAAGCATCGACGAATGGTGCCTTCAACGGATTTTCTTTGCAATACATTTTTGGACAGATTTTCAGAATCTTTGCCTTTGCAATGGGCGTCAGTTGGTCCGAGGCGTTGCAAGTTGGTAGTTTATTGGGACAAAAAATGGTCATCAATGAGTTTGTAGCATATTTGAGTTTGGCAGATATGAAAACAGCAGGGCTGCTCAGCGAAAAATCCATTGTTATTTCAACGTATGCGATCTGTGGCTTTGCGAATTTCAGTTCAATTGCAATTCAAATAGGAGGAATCGGAGGAATGGCTCCTGATCGACAGGGCGATTTATCGAGGTTAGGGATAAAAGCTTTATTCGCTGCATCACTGGCCACAATGATGTCGGGAACAATTGCCGGAGCATTGGTGGGTTAATACCTTACATGTCTGTTCAATTTCAAATTAGTATTCTACCCGATCTTTTATGACGGACCGCGAACATTTAGCTTGTCAACACTTGTCTCAGTTTGTTTCGGATCACAAAAAAGAATTTGTCGAAAAAGTATTAAATGCACGAACACGAAATATCACCGTTGTATTGGAGGATATTTTCCAGTCGCAGAACGCCAGCGCTGTTATTCGTACATGCGAATGCATGGGAATTCAAGATATCCACATAGTTGAGAACACTACAAAATACAGCATCAATCCGAGAGTACTGAAGGGTTCCAATAAGTGGATTGACATAATACACCACAGCTCCAAGGAGAAAAACAATACTGAAGTCGTATTTCACCAACTGAAGAACGCCGGGTATAAGATAATTGTAACCGATCCTGCACAAGATTGCATTTCCATAGAAGATATAAATATCGATGAAAAAATAGCGTTGGTTTTTGGAAATGAATTGCGTGGAATTTCAAAAGAAGCCTTAGCCAGTTGTGATCAAAAAGTACGGATTCCAATGTACGGATTTACGGAAAGCTTAAACATATCAGTCAGCGTAGCGATATGTCTTAATACAATTTTAACAAAAGTTCATGCAAATAAAGCCTTTATCGGATTGTCTGAGCAAGAGAAGGCGATATTGAAACTTAAATGGTATCGGAAAATTGTTCGGAAGTCAGATCTCATCGAACGAGAGTTTCTGCGTACAATTGAGTAGATTTGTTTGCCTGATAATGTCTATCGTTGATGCGCTTGATGAAGAGAATCTTTCTTACGCTTAGTTTTTTATTTATTTCTCTTTTCATATTCTGTAATCTATGGATCGTAAGAAGTACAAAGAGTAGAGTATTTTCCGATTTGAGTAAAGTACCCCACCACCGGATTGCATTGGTATTGGGTACTAGTCATAAGACTTCCAAAGGCGATCCCAATCCCTTTTTTGAAAAACGAATCGAAACAGCAGCAGAACTTTATAAAAAAGGTAAGATCGATCACTTGATTCTTAGTGGCGATAATCGATCGATCTATTATAATGAACCTATGGCCATGCTAAAGGCATTGCTTAAGAAAGATGTGCCAGCGTCAGCCATTACACTCGATTACGCTGGGCTCCGTACCTTAGATTCCATCGTACGATGTAAAGAGATATTCGGACAAAATAAGTTTATTATAATTACGCAACCATTTCATAGCTATAGAGCTTTATTCATTAGCCGTTACCATGATATCAATGCAATTGCCATGGTCGCGGAGGAGCCTGATTTTGATTATTCTTTCAAAGTCCGGCTTCGTGAGTATCTTGCAAGGACTAAAGCGGTGCTTGACCTATATGTGCTGAAAACGCCTCCTCGATTCTTGGGGCAAAAGGAAGAAATAAACGTGCAGGAAGCACAATAAAACTTTATTCTTGGCATTTGGTTAATGTCTGTTTATAATCACCGTACATGTGCTAATATCCCCGAAAAAATATTTTTTTAGTAATTGTATTTTCATTTTCCTGATATCCTGTCTTTTCACAAATCTTGTTGAAGCACAGGAAACAATCGTTAGAGGAAAAATTACAGACGCGAATTCAGGCGACCCGATACCCTATGTCAATGTTATTTTCCAGGGCACTACCGTGGGGGTTACATCGGATTTTGATGGCAATTACGAATTAAAAACTTCGACACCATCCGATACGATCGTAGTTTCTTATATCGGCTATAAGGTTAAAAAGAAAGTTATAACCAAAGGCATAACACAGACTGTCAACCTTCAGATTGAAGAAGATATTACCAAACTTCAGGAGGTTGTTTTTTTAGCTGGGGAAAATCCCGCATTCGACGTTTTACGGAACGTTGTTCGAAACAAAAATAAGAATGATAAACGTAAGCTAACTGCCTACGAATACGATACCTATACCAAAATCGAAATTGATGTCGACAACCTTTCGGATAAATTCCGGGAAAGAAAAATGGTAAAAAAAATCACCCAGGTTCTCGACAGTATTGAACGAATCGCCGGCGAAGATGGCAAACCAATTTTGCCGTTGTTTATAACAGAGAGCGTTTCCAAAGTATATTACCGCGACAACCCTTCTCTGAAGTATGAAAACATTCTTCGCTCAAAAATAAATGGGGTAGGGGTAGAGGATGGTACTACTGTTACCCAATTAGTGGGTTCCTCTTTTCAGGAATACAATTTTTATCAGAATTGGCTCAATATACTGGCGAAAGATTTCGTTTCGCCCATAGCCGATGGGTGGCGACTGTATTATGAATACGACTTGATGGATAGCTTATATGTGGGCGATGATTATTGTTATCGCCTCGATTTTTTCCCAAAGAGTCCGCAGGATCTTGCTTTTACAGGAAGCATGTGGATTACCAAGAATGAGTTCGCATTAAAACAAATCGACGTCAGCATTGGCAAACAAGCCAACCTGAATTTTATTGAGAAAATAAAAATTCAGCAAGAGCTGGAACCTACCGTCGAGGGTGCCTGGCTGCCAGTAAAAAACAGGGTACTGGTAGATGTAAGTGAAGTCACTGGAACCTCTGCGGGGATGTTGGCCAAATTTTACACGTCGAACAAGAATTTTACCATTAACAAACCGCACCCACCATCATTTTATGAAATACCGATCGTAATGGCCGAGGATGCGCGGGTGAATGAAGAGGAAGAAGCATGGGATTCGCTCCGACATGAACCGCTGACCCAAACAGAAAAGAACGTCTATAAAATGATCGACACCCTTCAGAACATTCCTGTTGTTAAGACTTACACAGATATTATCAAGATTGCGATCGGCGGATATTATGATGTTGGTAAAGTGGATTTGGGCCCATATGTCGCAATGTTAGCGATTAATGATATTGAGGGCGTGAGAATACAACCTGGTTTCAGGACGAACGAGAAGTTTAGCAAAAAGTGGGTGCTGGCTGGCCAAGTGGGTTATGGATTTAAGG
Organism: Chryseolinea sp.; assembly: GCA_035641895.1. Classification (GTDB taxonomy): domain Bacteria; phylum Bacteroidota; class Bacteroidia; order Cytophagales; family Cyclobacteriaceae; genus Chryseolinea. The sequence goes on from DASQTN010000050.1 coordinate 6,410, forward strand.
ATGAAAGAATAAAATACCTGGCTTCCGTTCAAAATATTATGTCGCGACGCCGATGGACAACGTTGACCATACGCGCCCGCAGTGACGTCAGCCGCGTGGGCATTGATGAAGAAAGCGCCGGTGATAATTTCTTGCTTTTGGCATCCCAGCGCTTCGGTGTCTTTAGAAGGGGATATTACTTCAATGAGGGGCGGATCGATTTTAAACGAGAACTCTTCAAAGGATTTACGCAGCGGGTAGGTTTCCGATACTACACGTTCGAACCTACTTTTAATTTTGCTTATTATGACACGCCGGATGATGTACCAAATTCGAGTATTCACGAAAATTTTGAAACCGCGGAATTTATTTTTGAGTCCCGTTATGCCCGGGACGAACTTTTTATTCAATCCGACAACGATCGGCTCAGTCTTGGCACAATCCGTTGGCCCATAATAACGATTCGTTATACAAAAGGTGTGAAGGGGGTATTGAACAGTAATTTTGAGTATGACAAAGTGAGATTGAGTGTTTACCGGAGGCTGAGATTCGGTCCGTTAGGTGCCGGGTATTTGAATTTAACAGCGGAAAAAGTTTTCGGAACACTTCCGTATCCGCTCTTGTCGTTGCATTTAGGAAATCAAAGTCCCCTGTATACATCTGTTACCTACAACCTTATGAACTATGGGGAATTTATCAGTGATCAATTTGCGTCATTGCAGTATCAACATCATTTCGAAGGATTCCTCTTAAATAAAATTCCGTTGATGCGAAAACTAAAATGGAGACTCGTCGGAACTGCCAACGTCATCTACGGTAGTATGAGCCAGGCAAACAAAGACATTATTGCACCTATAACATTGGAAGGCGAACCCACTCTGGAGTTCCAGTCTTTTGAGAAAAATCGCCCCTATGTGGAACTGGGATATGGCGTGGAAAATATTTTTAAATTTTTTCGAGTTGACTTTGTTCACAGACTTTCCTACCTGCAAAATCCGGATATCCGAACGTTCGCGGTACTCTTTAGTTTTCAATTCACTTTATAATTCGAAAATTCTTGGATGCTTTTTGCATATTTGTGCCCGAATTAATTTTGTAGTTTAGTTCAATTCCATGACAGTTAAAATTTCTCTTCCAGACGGAAGCGTGCGAGAGTATCCCCACGGCGTAAAGGGTTCCGAAATAGCGGCCAGCATCAGTGAGGGCTTAGCGCGTGTTTCATTGGCAATCGAAGTGAATGGAGAAGTATGGGACCTCTCACGACCCATAAGCGAAGATGCTTCTATCAAGATACTCACCTGGAATGATAAGAGTGGAAAGTCTGCGTTCTGGCATTCGTCAGCCCACTTAATGGCGGAGGCCCTCGAATCTTTGTATCCAGGCGTCAAGTTTGGAATCGGTCCCCCGATCGACAACGGGTTTTATTACGATGTTGATTTAGGCGAGCGGCCCTTTGGTGACGATGACCTGTTAGCGGTTGAAAACAAGATGAAGGAGCTCGCTAAAAGAGATAGCGTGTATAGCCGTCGTGATGTTAGCAAGTCTGAGGCCCTTGATTATTTTACTAAGAAGGACGACCCCTATAAGCTCGAGTTGATCAATGGTTTGGAAGATGGCAAGATCACTTTCTATCAACAAGGTGATTTCGTGGATCTTTGCAAAGGTCCGCACATCCCCAAGACCGGATTTATAAAGGCGGTGAAGCTTCTCAATGTTGCCGGAGCCTATTGGCGTGGGAACGAAAAAAATAAAATGCTCACGCGTCTTTATGGCATCACGTTTCCGAAGCAAAAGGAACTGGAGGAATACCTCCACCTCTTGGAAGAGGCTAAAAAACGAGACCATCGTAAACTGGGTAAGGAATTAGAATTGTTTGGATTTTCTGAGAAAGTTGGAATGGGATTGCCACTATGGTTACCCAAGGGGACGATTTTACGTGAGCGCCTCGAACAATTTATGCGCCGGGCGCAGATAAAGGCGGGTTACGACCCGGTTGTAACCCCGCACATTGGCGGAAAGGCTTTGTATGTAACATCTGGACATTACGAAAAATATGGCAAGGACTCATTTCAACCCATCCACACACCCGATGAGGGAGAAGAGTTTCTATTAAAGCCAATGAACTGTCCGCATCACTGTGAAATTTACAAGCTCAAGCCGCGATCGTATCGTGACCTGCCAATTCGGCTAGCCGAATTTGGAACGGTATATCGTTACGAGCAAAGTGGAGAACTACATGGATTAACAAGGGTGCGAGGATTTACGCAAGACGATGCCCATATATTTTGCCGTCCAGATCAGGTAAAAGAAGAGTTTATTAAAGTCATTGACTTGGTTCTTCACGTATTTAAGTCGCTCGGCTTTGAGAATTATACCGCTCAAGTTTCCCTTCGCGATCCCGCGAACAAGCAGAAATACATTGGAGAGGACCATTTGTGGGACAAGGCAGAACGTGAAATCCAGGAGGCCGCTGACGAAAAAGGTTTAAAGACAGTATCGGTTCTGGGGGAAGCCGCTTTTTACGGTCCCAAGCTTGATTTTATGGTAAAGGACGCCCTGGGAAGAAATTGGCAGTTGGGAACCATCCAGGTCGATTATCAACTCCCGCAGCGATTTTCTCTCGAATACGTTGGTTCCGACAATCAAAAGCACACTCCCGTTATGATCCATCGGGCTCCATTTGGATCCTTAGAGCGTTTTGTAGCGGTGTTAATTGAGCATTGTGCCGGGAATTTTCCACTGTGGTTGGCGCCCGATCAGATCGCCGTCTTGCCGATATCGGAACGTTTCAACGACTACGCCAAACTGGTGTTTGACACACTTAAAAACCAGGATATCAGAGGGTTCCTCGACGACAGAGATGAAAAAATTGGTAGAAAGATACGCGATGCAGAGACCAAAAAAATTCCATTTATGCTGATCGTTGGAGAACGGGAAGCAAAGGAAAATTTGGTGGCGCTCCGGAAGCACGGGCAGGGAGATCAGGGAAGCGTTCCACTGGAAGAATTTGTAAATCGATTTAAGATTGAATGTGCAGCCCCAAATTGATTTTGAAAACATGAAAATATGACGATATTTGCACCCTGTTTTTCAAAACGTAAATAATTAGAAACTTAAATAATAAGAGTATCGCAATTTTTAATAACAACAGGCCGAATTTTGGCAAGCCAGTAAGAAGAGGGCCCCAACGTCCCGAAGAGCCTTATCGAGTTAACGAAAGGATTACTGCGCAGAAGGTTAGAGTTGTCGGGGAGGATATCAAAGTCGACGTTTATCCCATTCAGCAGGCTATTAAGTTAGCCCAGGACCAAGGCTTGGATTTGGTGGAAATTTCCCCGAACGCAGATCCTCCGGTATGTAAGATTGTAGATTATTCGAAGTTCAAATACGAGCAAAAGAAAAAACAGAAGGAAATAAAGTCGAAGGCGCTGAAGGTCGTGTTGAAGGAGATACGCTTTGGACCTAATACGGATGAGCATGATTTTAACTTCAAGCTGAAGCATGCCCAGAATTTCCTAAAAGAAGGAGCAAAAGTGAAGGCAACCGTATTTTTTGCCGGACGCTCGATCGTTTACAAAGAGCGTGGCGAGATACTTCTTTTGAAATTTGCGCAGGGGCTTGAAGATTTTGGCAAAGTAGAACAATTGCCAAAGCTTGAAGGGAAGAGAATGGGTATGATTGTCATGCCGAAAGCAGGAAAAAAGTAGAGTTTAATTTTCATATAATGCCAAAATTAAAGACAAAATCAGGCGCCAAGAAACGCTTCAAAGTGACAGGCACTGGTAAAATAAAGCGCAAGAATGCTTTTAAGAATCATATTCTGACTAAAAAAGAAACCAAGCAAAAAAGAAGACTTGGCAACAAGTCTTTGGTTCATAAGTCAGATATGCAGAATGTAAAAGACATGCTTGTTCTTTAAGGTTTAATGTTTAACCCGATTGCTGGCTACTAAGATTTCTTTCGAAAGGAAAGAAGCGCCATCAGTCAAAATGTAGAAAAAATGCCAAGATCAGTAAACAATGTAGCGTCAAGAGCCAAAAGAAAGCGCATCTTGAAGCTGGCCAAAGGTTTCTTCGGCCGCAAGAAGAATGTATGGACGGTAGCAAAAAATGCCATCGAAAAAGGATTGGTGTACGCATACCGCGACAGAAAACAGAAGAAACGCGAATTTCGGGGTATCTGGATCGCTCGTATTAATGCGGGAGCCCGTTTGCACGGACTTTCTTATTCTGAACTTATAGGGAAGTTAAAAAAGGCCGATGTGGACCTGAACCGTAAGGTTTTGGCGGATCTTGCAATGAATCATCCTGCGGCGTTTGAAGCCATCGTGAATAAGGTGAAATAATATTATTCAGGTAAGATAAATCATCAAATAGGGGCTTAATGGCCCCTTTTTTAATGCCTTGCCAGAAATTTTTGCCCTATCTTCGGGCCTTATCATTTTTTACTTATAAGATATTTTTTAACCTGGCGAGAAGTGCAACGTATAGCTTACCTTCTTGAAATTCTTAATGATAACTCGTAAAGGGTAATATGCAAAACCAGCCCTTTCATAGCGAGGATCCTCATTATAGCCCTGACGTTTCTTCAAACGTTCAGCTTTCTGACGCCAATCCATTTCCAGGTTTACGACCTTTTTCGCTCGATGACACACACCTATTTTTTGGTCGCGAGCACCAGATCGATGATATCCTCCTAAAAATTTCTAAAAATCGGTTCATCACCATCATGGGATATTCCGGTAGCGGTAAATCCTCTCTGTTATTTTGTGGTCTTGTACCAATACTTTACGGTGGTTTTGTTACCAATTCTGGTCCCTCCTGGAACGTCATAACAACGCGTCCGGGAACATCGCCCATCGATAACCTGACAGAATCGGTGATTGATTTCATGTTGAAGACTAATCGATTGGAGCCGGCAGGAGTTGAGATGCAGCGTGCTATTATTAACGCCGTTCTGCGAAGTGGTTCTGATGGATTGATAAAAGTTTCTCAATATCTTCAAAAAGACCGGTTGGAAAATGCGTTTTTTTTGATCGACCAGTTTGAAGAAATTTTTGGATACCGGGATCTCAACAATAGCAATGAGGCTTTGAATGATGCCCAGTTGTATGTGAACCTGTTATTAACGGCCATCCAACAAGACAAAGTATCGACGTATGTAGCCCTCACGATGCGCTCCGATTTCATTGGGGAATGCTCCATTTTTGCAGGCTTGACGGAGCAAATCAACAATAGCAATTACCTGGTTCCTCAAATGACCCGCGAACAAAAGCGAAGTGTTATCGAAGGACCAGTTGCAGTGGCTGGTGGAAAAATTTCGCAACGCTTGGTTAAGCGATTGTTAAATGACATTGGGAATACACAAGATCAGCTTCCGATTTTTCAGCATGCGCTGATGCGTACATGGGACTACTGGGTGCAAAATCATGAGCCCGGTGAACCAATGGACATCCGGCATTACAATGCCATCGGAAAAATAAGCACAGCTCTCGCACAACACGCGAATGAGGCGTATGAAGAACTGTCGTCCCGCGACAAGGAAATTGCCGAAGTGCTTTTCAAAAATATTACGGAGCGAAACCAGCTTAATCGCTTTATGCGAAGGCCTTGCAGGCTTGGACTTGTGGCTGAACTGGCCGAAGCGAGTGAGGACGAAGTAATCAATGTGATCGATCACTTTCGCAGACCAGGCCGTTCGTTTTTGATGCCAGCAGCAAATGTAACTTTACATAGCGATTCCATGATCGAGC
>DASQTN010000051.1:0-3460 GCA_035641895.1 Chryseolinea sp.
ACCTGCTTCTTTAAGGGCTGCTGTGGCAGTCTTAACACCATCGGGTTTCTCTTTGCTACCACAGCTCAGAAAGATGAGTTTTACTTTCGATTTATCTTTTATATCCTCTGGTTTGTAAGTGCCTCCACTTAGCAGTCCGAAATGCGAGAAGACTTCGGGTTTGTTGATTGTTATCATGCGTGTTTCCATGCCTCCCATGGAGAGACCGGCCATAGCACGATGGGACTGATCGGCAATCGTACGAAAATTGGCGTCTACATAAGGGATCAACTCGTCTACTAACACTGTTTGAAATGGAGTGACGTCAAAATTTCTTAAACCACCGAACTTAATATGGTTCGTCATTCCGTAAGTCATCACTATAATAAAGGGCTGGATCTTGCCTTCGGAAATCATGTTGTCCATGATTAAGTTGGCATGTCCTTGGTTACTCCACGCCGTTTCATCCTCACCCCAGCCGTGCTGAAGATACAATACCGGATAACGTGTAGATTGATTCTTGTCATAGCCCGGAGGCGTGTAAACAAACGCCCGTCGTGACGTATTGGTACTCCGGGAAGGAAAAAGAATTTGCACGACGTTTCCGTGAGGTACGTCCTTAAGAGCGTAAAAATCCTCGTCATGTGCTGGTATTTCTATCCCACTCTCCCAGCGCACCGAACCATAAAAATTCAATGCACCGGGGTCATTAAATTTCCCGCCATCGATGTTAACATTGTAGTAATGAAATCCTTCATCTAACGGTCCGGCTGTGGTTCCAATCCAAAAACCATCTGAAGCCTTAACGAGTTTAGTGCCTCCTTTTCCCCCAAGTCCCAGGCTCACCCTGACACTATCCGCCGCCGGTGCACTAATTTTAAATCTTGCATAGCGTTGCGAGTTGACCTGCGGATACTCTTGTCCCGGCTGATTTAGTACCGAAGGTTTAAAATCTTCTTTTATTTCCGGCTGACTGGATTGACCGAAACACCATGAACTGGCCAATGACAAACGCAAGACAATTACGAAGTACTTCATATTATTTTCTTTGTTTTCTAAAACGCGCCTATTAGACAACCTGAATAAGTGTTGTTTATACAATTATACGCAACGCATAGTAAGAAATCAAATATCGTTTGGTGCGGGGTGCAGGCATGTCGGGCTACACCTCAATTTTGTACATTGAAAAAGTGACTATAGACTCCTGTAAAGAAAAGTCACTCTGCATGAGGTACAAGGAATGAAACAGGTAGCGGTGGTCATGCAACAATTGCTTTCATCGGATATTTCAGACCGAGCCAGCTCGACCCTGATTGCAGAGCCTATGGTCACAAAGGATATTTGTTTAAATTGATGCAATCGACAAGTATGAAAGTAGACGGAAAAAACTATCGCACGATCTGGATTAACGAAGAAAATGAAGAAGTGATAACCATCATTGATCAGCGCTATTTACCACATCGCTTTATCACAGAAGACTTACACACGGTAAGCGAAGTAGCACATGCGATAAAAGACATGCATGTCAGAGGCGCTGGACTTATTGGTGCCACTGCAGGGTACGGTATGTATTTAGCTACAATAGAAGCCAGTCACAAAAATTCATTCGATCACATATTGGCATGCGGTGATGCATTGAAAGCCACGCGGCCGACCGCTGTCAATTTGGAATGGGCAGTCAACAAGCAATTAAACGCTATTGCGCAGGGGAAAACAGCAAAAGAAAAAATTAGAATCGCGCGAGAAATGGCGGAGCTTATTGCTCAGGAAGATGCGGAGTATTGCAGGAGAATAGGCTTACACGGTCTGGCAATTATTGAAGAAATCAGTAAAAGAAAAAAGGGAAAGGTGGTCAATATTTTGACCCACTGTAATGCTGGGTGGCTGGCCTTCGTTGACTACGGTTCCGCTACTGCGCCAATTTATGAAGCGTTTGAAAGAGGTATTAATCTTCACGTTTGGGTCGATGAAACTCGCCCCCGCAATCAGGGTGCAAGCTTAACAGCATGGGAGTTGGTGAATCAGGGTATTCCTCATACCGTCATTGTAGATAATGCTGGCGGGCATTTAATGCAACATGCATTGGTTGATATGGTGATTACTGGCGCCGATAGAGTAACGCTTGCCGGAGACGCGGCTAATAAAATCGGCACGTACTTAAAAGCATTGGCAGCGCATGATAATGGAATTCCGTTTTACGTCGCGCTACCGTCCTCCACTTTTGATTGGAGTATTCATGATGGCGTGAACGACATTTGTATCGAGGAAAGAAACCCCGATGAAGTCAAATATATTTATGGATTATGTGATGGCGAAATTAAAAAAGTCTTGATCACACCGTTAAACAGTCCGGCAGGGAATTATGGATTTGACGTTACTCCGGCCCGACTTATCAGCGGCTTGATCACGGAACGAGGAATTTGTCGCGCGAACGAAGAAGATATATCTAAAATGTACGCCGAAAAAGTAAAGCAGTATGAATGATGAGGGCGTCATTAAATTCAATTGTCAATGGACGAAGTCTGCGCCACTAGACAAACCATGGATAAGCGATCTGAATGTTTGGCGGGATAAATTATACAGCCTTGGTCTTATTGGTTTGAATGAAGACGGTATCGGTTATGGCAATATCAGCATCCGGTTTCGGAAAAATCAATTTATAATCTCTGGATCAGGAACGGGGAAATTCAAAAAACTTACAGAAGAGCATTATGCATTGGTAACAGATTACGATGTAAGAAAGAACTCGCTCTGCTCGACCGGATCCACTATCGCTTCATCTGAATCACTAACGCACGCAATGATCTACGAACACGCAAGCGATGTGAATGCGGTGATCCATGTTCATCATTTTAAGATATGGAAAAAACTCTTAAGTACGCTGCCTGCAACAGCAGAAAATATTGAATATGGTACGCCTGAGATGGCAAACGAAATAGTGCGATTGTTTAACGAGCAAAAACTTTCTGAGCATAAAATATTTGCCATGGCAGGCCATTACGAAGGCATTGTTTGTTTTGGTGAGAATTTATCTGAAGCGGCTGAATTACTATTGAATGAATTTCGTGATGTAAACGAAGAGATGTAAAAGTCTTCCAAAGCTGATAATTTCCGGTTGTAAGCAAGGGCTCGGACGCTCCGTCAAATTGTTTTTCCTAACGAAAGAAATACTCCCGTTTCCATAACTAAATGGTGTACTTATCGCTTTATATTATCTGGCTAATTCAATTCAATATTGTTTTAAACAATAAAGATTGGCCATGATTGGGAAATGATTGCCTTACGCTGGATTCATCCATCTATTCAACAACAATAATATGAAAGCATCCGACCTCTTTGTTAAAGCCCTGGAAAACGAGGGTGTCAAATATATTTTTGTTTTACCTGGTGAGGAAAATCTTGACCTGCTTCAATCCTTAAGAAATTCCTCCATTAAGGTTATTGTTACCAGGCACGAACAAGGCGCGGGATTTATGGCTGC
>DASQTN010000052.1:0-3723 GCA_035641895.1 Chryseolinea sp.
GAAACTCCGGAGGCTGTTCCAAGCTTTTCAAGATATTCATTATATGTGTGAGGATTGTCGACAGCAAATGATTTATCCGGACGGAAGGTTGGGAACATACGCATCCCTGTTTTTTGCTTCGCGAATTGCTGGTGATAATTCAAACTATCAATGGGATCATCTGTGGTACAAACCACTTCCACGTTCATTTTTTGAAGTAGGGACTGAACACTGAAATCGTCTTGTTGAAGTGAAGCGGAGCATTCGTGATATATTTCCTTCGCCGACGTTTCATCCAAAACCTTGCGGACACCGAAGTAATTCTTGAGCTCAAGGTGTGTCCAATGATACAGCGGATTTCGCATCGTATAGGGGACCGTCTTAGCCCACTCCAGGAATTTTTCGTAAGGCCCTGCATCTCCAGTACAGTAACGTTCAGCTACACCGTTGATGCGCATAGCCCTCCATTTGTAATGATCACCTTCAAGCCAGATCTCTGTGAGATTTTCAAACTTCCGGTTTTCAGCAATGTCCTTAGGAGACAAATGGCAGTGATAATCAAGAATAGCGGAAGGTGCCGCATATTGTTCATACAACTGCATTGCTGCTTCATTCTCCAATAGAAAATCCTCTCCTAAAAAAGGTCTCGAAGTTTTGATCATATCCTTATTGTTTCAACTGTAGATTTTAGATTGACGATTTTAGATTAACGATTGAGCTTCATCAAAATTCCAAATGCCACAAAGTCACCAAGACACAAAGTTTCATAAAGGTCGACGTTCCAAAAGTTTAGCAATCCCATTTTTGCGGTTTTTGCGAATTCAATCTTTGCCCCCTGCCTTTGCCGGCAGGCAGGCTTTGCGTGAACGGTAATCCTGCAGAATTTTTCTTGTGCTTCCCAATCTAAAATCGTCAATCTACATTCTAAAATAATTTTATATCATTAAATATTAAAAACATCACTACCCACCATCACCTCTTGTTTTTGTTCGTCAAAGGTCGCTTTTACACCCGAACGGGCTGCCGCCGTTGTCATAATGCTGGCGATCGAATGTGAATATCCTACTTCTATCGGAGCGTTAGGTTCCTTTCGGCTGCGAACACATTCCATCCAGTTTCGCATATGAGCCGACGTGAGCGAATCTCCACCCGTGTTTGCGGAGGCAACTACTTTTTCCGCCATAGTAGAGATGTCCATTTCAGGCAATAAATTAGCCTGCATATTCATTGCCTTTGCGTGTCGTTCATCCAAACCACCTTCAGGAGAGATCTTATTGGTGTTGAGGTTGAGTTCACCACCGTTCGAGTAATAAATTTCCGCGGGGTTTTCTTCACCATTATGCATGCGCGATGTAAACATCACTTGAAATCCGGACGTTGCATCCTGTAGTGGTCCATAATCGAATACCGCCGTCATGGTATCCCAATTCTTACGTCCGTCTTTCCATGCGTAGATACCTCCATTGGCCACGACACTGCGAGGGTGTTTTAACCCGGTGAACCAATGCACGGTATCAATTTGATGACTCATCCACTGACCGGGCATTCCGGAGGAATACGGCCAAAACAGTCTGAACTCAAGATGCTTCCGGGCGTCAAACGGTTCGAAAGGTCTGTTCATAAGGAACCGTTTCCAGTCCGTTTCAGATTCTTTCATTCTTTCTACGTCTTTCGTCCTTCGCCAACGCCCAGGCTGGTTAACGTTCCAGCTGAGCTCAACCATCGTAACTGCGCCAAACTTGCCGCCGTTTATAAAGTCATGTGCAGCATGGTAATTTGCTCCACTTCTTCTTTGCGAACCGATTTGAACTATTTTTTTTGACTCGCGGACTGCTTTCAACGCCGCACGGTTGTCTTCCATACTTTCAGCAAATGGCTTTTCGGTATAGGTGTCGCATCCAGCTCTAACGGCTTCAATTGTGTGAAGCGCGTGCTGAAAATCCGCCGTACTAATGATTACAGCATCGATATCCTTTGTGCCATACAATTCGTCGTTGTTACGGCAAGCTTTAATATCATGACCATATTTCTGTTTCAGATTCGCCTGACCTTCTTCCCGGTGTACTTTCCATATGTCTGACACTGCGACCATGTCAAAATTCATTTCCTTATAATGATTCATAAAAGAGGGAAGCAACGAACTCTTAAAACGGTCGGAGTAGCCAACTACTCCCACACGCACTCGGTCATTAGCTCCAATAATATTACCATAGCTTTTCGCGCTGAAGCCCAAGGCTCCGACGTATGTACCGGCCGCCGCCATAGAAGTACGTTTGATAAAATCTCTTCTGGAATTTTTCATGGTCTTCGGTTTAGTTGTAATTTTTTTCTTAGGGCTTGTAAAACTTCTGGCCAAGCCATTAAGGTTTAACAGTAAGTTCTTTAATTTTTATGCTACGAAAGGATACTTCATCGCCATGATCCTGAAGTAGGATCCGGCCTTTTTCACCCATTCCGAACTTTTCATATTGCGCGTATTTACTTCGCGCTACGAGCGCGTCGTAGATCGGGGTACCGCGTTGGTACTCGACCACTTTGTATCCGTTCAACCAGTGCTCTACACGGTTATCTGGAAAAACGATGATCCGTCCCCAGTTCCACTCGCCAATCTTATGCTGACCTCGGGCAATTTGTAATGCAGGAATCAGATCATATAACGAACCTTGTTTTCTGTTTCCCACAACACCTTGACCGGAATCCGGGTGACTTACATCGTCTAATATTTGATATTCGAGGCCGATAGCCGCGCCCTTGAATTTTTCACTTTCTGCCACTGCATATTTAACCCCACTGTTAGCACCTTCCGTTAATTTGAATTCGAATTGAAGGTCAAAGAACCCAAATTCTTTTTGTGTGACAAGGTCCGAATGTTTTGCATCTGCACTTGCCGGTTTGGTAATTGTTAGTGTACCATCTTTGATCACCCAACCCTGTTCTGGAGCCTTATCTGAATATGGCGCACGCCATCCTTCCAAACTTTTACCATCCCACAAAAGACTTACGCCATTTTTCTTTTCCTGATCCGATAAATTGTTTGGAATCAAGTTGACAACAAAAATATCATCGGGAGGGGTAGGTTTTAGATTCTGCGTTTGCAGCAATATATTTCTCCACTGTACTTGTTTGCCAGCATCTTCGGGTTTGTTGATGGAGTGTACCTGGAGGGCGATGAAACCTTTCAGTGTCATGTCGTCAACGACATGAGAAGTCGGAACTCCGTTAATAAAAATACGAAGCGTGTTTCCAATACATTCTATTCGTGCTGTGTTCCAATCGGTTGGCTTCAGGGCTTTTTTTGCAGCCGGATTATACTCTAACGGATAGAGCCATAATCTACGCGCTTCATCGTATATGCCACCAGTCCACGCGCGCGGAGAGGGATCAATCTCTAATTGATACCCATGCACTCTTCCATTTTGATAATCGGGTTTGCTCTCACTTCTAAATTGAATTCCTGAATTTATCCCGGATTCGTTTTTAAACTCCAGCGTAAGGATAAAGTCGCCAAATGTTTCTTCGGTAGTTAAAAATGAATTCGGTTCATTGGACACTGTAGTTCCAATGATCTCTCCGTTTTTTACCTCATATTTAGCCTTGCCACCTAATATTTTCCAGCCTTTTAAATCTTTTCCGTTGAACAGGCGGATTCCTTCAGAAGAGTTCTTGACTTGCCCAATTCCAGGAGAGGCAATCAACAAGAATAAAATGATTACAGATACAGATCTTTTCATAAATGCAAGAAGC
>DASQTN010000053.1:0-3805 GCA_035641895.1 Chryseolinea sp.
ATGCGGCGGGATTACTTCGTTAATCTATGTGCTCAGTAAAGTTTTATACTTCCTATACACCAATTTCGATTCTTGATGCTTTTACGATAAGAATTTTCTTGGAACGGACATGACATTGTTATGAATGAAATGACGGAAAAATTCGAATGCTATTTAACCCTGTGCCTGAGGGTATTCTTAAACATGCTGACCGCGAAAAAAAGTTTTGCAAGTCAACTCCACCGATTGGAACTCTTGATCTGAAGTGTATGAAAAAAAAGTACAGCCCGAGAAAAAGTTTATTGAACGGGATAACATTGGGCTGTGTGCCTCAAGCTTGAGTGCTTAGACGACAAAGGGCGTACTTTGGACAACCTTTTAACTTATAACAATGTCATCACATTGATCTACACCCTTCACACACATCCAATGGGGATGATTCCCAGGCTCAAATTCTACATCAAGTTCCTTTCCCGTCTGATGAAAGAGCAACCGGGTATGGAGCCTCGGAGAAAAAATTTCCGCGTTGCTCAAAAATGCAGCCCACCAGCTGAAAGTTGAGTTGGCTCGAAAAATAGTCTTTGCAAACATCAATTTCAGGAAGTCGGGAAACCATGAAAAGAATATGTCCTTGGTCCTGTGAGAACCCTCGGGGTAGCTCCAGCACTCGTGGTCCATGAGAGCGGAAACGCCAAAATTTCCCGTTCTATCGTCGGTGACCCATTGAATTGATTGAGGATCATAGCCAAACTTTCTAAAAGCCTTTTCATAGGAGGCTTTCGAAATTACAGAATATCCCATATTGGTTGTGTTCTTTGCATTTGCAATATCATCCCTCCTGAGATGCGCAATATGGTACGTACCTTGTTTGTCTTCCATTCTTTTGTATAAATCAGAATTACGAACCTCATCGGAAAACCTGAAATAATCGTTGAGTAATTTATCCTTAGAATACCGCTTAAAGATGGAAGGATGATAACAACATAAGCTATCAATGCACACATTGATCTTTCCATATTCATTCGGTTGATCGGGGTTGAGGTACACTATCTCTTCGCCACTTCTTTTGTTATAGTTATCAACTGCATTCATCCGTGCGTCTATATTGTCCAGTTCCTTTATTGTTTGATTAAGATAAAGTCTTAGTTCATCATCGTCAATCACACGGTGTGGATTATTCTGAAACAGAAAATCTCCTTCCCAGGAAGATGGCAACCATAACGAAAGATTAAATTCTTCTGCATAGTGTCGTAAAAATGCATAGGTAAACATTCTGTTGCCGAAGCGGCCGTTCCAGTGAAGGAGAATGATTTTTTTGTTATCTGCGAATTGATTCATTTGTAAAAAGAGGGTCGTGACGTGAAAAAAAATTACAACGTGTAATAAGTAATATTCCAGCTTGTATAAATTCTCTCAAATTTCTGATTTCATATTTGAAGATAAAATACCATTTCTCTGGTATTGTGTAAACTTAACTTCACTGATACATTTGTTAAGCAATGTGATTTAGATTCTCCTTTCATACGAGAGGAACAACTCACCGGAAAATATCAGCCTTTTTTCGGTTTTCAACCATTTACGATTGGTTAGTCGACGATTTTTATTCGTCAAGTTTTGTGTTAATGTTTTTTTTGTAAACACCCGAATAATGAATATCGAGGGAAGCGTTTTGAAAGAACTATGTGATGCTTTTCATTTTCCAATCGGGAACGATCCAATAATCCTTTTTGCATTTAGAGGTTGTTTACCCAAACACCATGAGAAAAATAATACTAACCATTCAAATCATTTCAAAAGTGCTGATCAGCTCACAAGGGTTCCTGTTAACTATCTCAATCCGCGATGTACAATTGGAATTTGGGATAGAATAACTGATAAAATTGCCCTGTTCCCAGGCAGCACGCTCCCTTCCAAAGATTATGTTAAGCGTCATCCGTCATCTGTTTCAATATTGAATGTGTTGTGCCCCGGATCTTACCAGTTGAGAAAAGGAATTCATCCGAGAAATGAAGAAGGTTTTCAACGACATGAGGCGTTGCTGATGGATGGATTTGGAATTGTTGGCCTTCCGCATATCATTAAGACAAGTGCATCTATAAGATTTAGCAGCCGCATTGTGAATTATGATGTTGTCCGACCCGGCGACAATTTGCATGCAGGGAGGATGGAACCAACAGACAAATCGTACTTCTCATTATTGGAATTGAAGTACAGCAGTTGTGGTTGCATTACTGTGGCAGGACAGCCGGAAGAATATTTGAGATACAATCGCGACCACACTGCCTGGAATTCATGGACAACATTTATACAAATCCTTAGCCGGACACAACAAAAAAACTTCACCTTCCTCCTTTTCAATTTTGACAGTTGCAGCAGAAAATCAGTTTCTGAAAATAAAACGATCAGGTACGGTTCAAAACAAAGTGCGGTCGGTGATATTCAATATCTCTTAAGCAACATTGTGAATACACGCACCGGTCAATTTTATTATTCCGGTGACTTTGATTGTTCCTTCTCGGACCAGACCGCTGTCTCTTACTTCAAATTCTGCAAGGACTATTCCTCATCAAAAACAGAGTGGGAAGTACAACCCCAGAAATTCTTCAATAACACTAAACATTTTATGTCACTTAAAATTCATCCAGAAAATGCTATCCAGAGATCATCAACAAATTATTAAAGGCATTACTGTTTTCAGAGACTTCCAGGATCAGTCTCAATATTTTTATTTGCCTTCGGAGAAAGTCAAAATCGCCAACAATGGTAAAGGAATTCAATTCGTGGCCTACATCGACGGAGAGGTTGTAGAAGGTACACAGCCTAATTTTTCGGATGACTTAGACAGAACAGGCGGGTTTCTAACGCTTGAGGTAGAGCTCGGTCCTGATGAACAAGAGTTAGAACAAATACGATCCGAGCTTGAATCTACTGCGGGTACAGTAAGGTTGGCCCAGGTGCCTTTTACAAATGGAGCGGTAAAGCTGGTGATGTTTGGAAGTACCGGGGGCGAGAATCAGGCAGTTGACTTTACCGTCGCCGGTTCTTCGAAACCTTCACTCATGGGAAAACAAACGGCTGTGTTTTCATTGAGGCTGGGCGGTAAGGAGGCGCAAATCATGTGGGCCTTGCTTAAAAACGGTTCTCAAACTCAAGTTGCAATCAATTATGATCTCGAATATCTCGGAGTGATGCCAGCTTATCACCTTGAGATCACTGTTGACTTCAAAGCAACGGAAGATTATTGGCAACATCATATTGATGCAGACTTTAACCTGGAATCCAATTCACTAAAGATTGTTTCCAATAATGACATTGATCTGATCATGAGAGATCTTGTAAATAAAGGAGCAATAACAATCAAAGAAGTAGATTTCACAAGCGACGGAACCGGCGCTTCGGCTTTGGGATCAGACAACCCCGACAAGATGAAAATAGTGAGAGATTTGCTTTCTCCGACTCTTTTCGACGCCACCGCCATTCCAAGGGAAGACTACAACGTACTAGGAAGTACTTTACCAAGTGAAAGGGAAAACGGGGGTGCACCACTGCCGTCGCCAACAGCATCTGCAACACCGAAGCCGACGCCAACCAAAACGGTGACTCCTACCCCATCTACTCCAACGCCTACTACGTCCGGGCCGCCGTCTACTAATACGTCAACTACAACACCTACTTCGACACCTACATCAACACCAACAACCACTACAACTCCTACCGGACCTGTTCCGCCGCCAAGCGCCGATGGTGGTGATACCCCGATTCCTCCTCCATCTACAGAACCTCCACCAAGAGTAACTACGCCGCCGCCAACAAGTCCTCCGCCGAC
>DASQTN010000054.1:0-5377 GCA_035641895.1 Chryseolinea sp.
GTTTTTTCAAACCGATCAATCAACCGTTTCCAGGTTTTGGTTCTAGAAAACGTTTGTGACGGGATTTAAAGGTATGTACAACTGAGCCTGAGGACGGGTATTGAAATGTTACGGTTTGCTTATTGGCTCGTTAACAAGAGGAGGTGAATTGTTTCAAAGTCCTGTTCTGAATGTTAATTGAAAGGGGCTAGGATGTTTTTAAACGCGGTTTTCGAAACATTTACTAAACTCCTCCTTGATTCCAATAGTTGTGGGAATCTTCCACGTTAAAAAACGGACATCAATGATTTAAAAAGACTGTTGAAATCAGACCCGCAGAAATTCGGTCTGTCAATTGATAATAGCGTAGGCCATGCCACATGCAATGGAAATATAAAGGACGATTTCAACGAAGAGTAGAAATTTCGAAATCCTGTTCTTTTTATTAACGGACATGCAAGAAGCGTTTGCTCAAAACTACTTCTTCATCAGTCGTGATAAGGTTATTAAATCGTTAGAATATAGGATTAAAATGTTGCTTGAGATGCAATTTGTTCGGCAACATTCAAGGAGTTACAATTTTTCCGCAGAAGATTCTTTCTTTTTCAATTGAAGATAGGCAGAAGGAAGCATACCAAATTCGTCCTTAAAATATTTCGCAAAATATTTTGGACTGTTAAATCCTACCTTGTAAGCTACTTCGGAAATCGTCAGTTGACTTTTTTCGAGCAGTTGCGCGGCACGTTGCAGGCGGATCGTGCGAATAAATTCCAGCGGGGCCTTTCCTGTAAGGGACAACAGTTTTTTATACAGGTGTACCCGGCTCATACCCAGCTCGCGACTAAGATCCTCCACGGAAAAATCTGCGTCCGAAATCTTTTCCTCCACAAATTTTATCGCGTTCTGAATTAGTTTCTCGTCCATTGACGTTATCTTGATATCAGTTGCCTTGACTTCAATTTGCCTTCTGAAGTCTTTGTGAAATATCTCTCTTTGATGTATAAGATTTCTTATACGCGATTGCAGAATTTCAAAATTGAACGGTTTGGTAATGTAATCGTCAGCACCAAGTTCGAAGCCTTGCATCTTTTGTTCCTCGCTGGTGCGGGCCGTCAAAAGTACGACCGGGGTATGTGAAATTGTGTTATTGCTTTTGATTTTTTTGCAAAGTTCTATGCCATCCATTTCAGGCATCATTATATCCGATACAATCAAATCGGGAAGGTATTTTAAAGCGAGCTGCAAACCTTCCTTTCCATTGCGCGCTTCAACAATGTGATAGGTCTGTTTAAGATTGTCCTTGAGGTAAAAACGGAAGTCTTCATTATCTTCCACCAGCAATAAGGTCGGCAATTTGTGCTCCGATTGTCCGTTTTGATTTTGCATGCCATTAACGGGTACGATTGGATCTTCTTCAATAACACCTACATCGACAAGAGATGTATTAGAAGCCTCAACCTTAATGTCAACAAACGGAATTAAGACACTGAAACAACTTCCTACATTTACTTCACTTTCAACGGTAATAATGCCTCCATGTAATTTTACGAACTCTTTGGTAATCGATAACCCGATACCGCTGCCTTGATTCACCATGCTGGACGGGACATCGCTTTGAAAAAAGCGTTCAAATATTTTCTCCTGTTTGTCCAAAGGAATTCCGATACCAGAGTCCTTAACACGTATCGCTACCCATTTAGTTTGTTCTTCCGTCTTTTCGAACAAACCAATGCTTACTTCAACTTTTCCGTGCAACGGCGTAAATTTGAAAGCATTGGATAAAAGATTAAAAAGGATTTTCTCCAACTTATCTTTGTCAAATACGGTTTCTAAGGAAGTCAGTTCTGAATGAAACGAAAATTCAATTTGTTTTTTCTCTGAGAGATCTGTAAAGGAGTGGGCAGCTTCCTTTACAAAGGCTACAATGTCACCTTCAGATTGATTGAGCTTCACTTCCTGAACCTCCAATCTTCTAAAATCCAGGAGCTGATTAACGAGATTTAACAGTCTTCGTGCATTGCGATGAATCATCAAATATTGCTTGCGTTGCTCCGGATCGTTCGCCGCTCTTAACATTTTTTCCAGCGGTGTTAGGATAAGGGTTAACGGAGTGCGAAATTCATGACTTACATTGGTAATGAATTTAATTTTCATCAAATCAAGTTCGTGAACCTGTTGTGCATCCTGCCTTTCCTTTTCAATTTTATACTTCATCCTTTCCCGAGCCAAAATCAGCTGTCGAGACAAAAGCAGTGCTCCAAAAATAAGCGCGATGTAGATAATAAATGCGAAACCTGATTTCCAGAAAGGGGGTAAAATGGAAATTTTTAGTTGCGCTCCTTCATCATTCCAAATACCATCGCTGTTTGATGCCTGAACATGAAACGTGTAAGAACCCGGGTCCAGATTTGTGTAGGTGACTTTTCGCTGAGTACCATTTGTCGTAAGCCAGTCTTTATTAAATCCTTCCAGTTTGTATTTATACTCGCTTTTTTCCGGATGAAAGAAGTTCAAAGCGACAAACTCAATTGAAAAAACATTATCGCTGTATTTCAGAATTATCTCGTCCGTTTCGGTAATTGATTTTGTGAGAATAACGCGCTGATTGATGGGTTCACCAATCGCCACGCTTTTGTTAAAAATTTGAAAGTCGGAAAGTTTTACGCGAGGTTTTATATTATTGATTTTTATTTCATCGGGGTGGAAGATGTTAAAACCATTAATTCCCCCAAAAATAATTTCACCAGCCGACGTTTTCAGTCGCACATTTTCATTGAATTGTCGCCCTTGCAACCCATCCGATTCGCCATAATTTTTAAAGCCAAGGGAAAAATTTCTGGTTTCGGGTGTGTAAGCAACGGTGATATTGGAAATGCCGTGTGGCGTGCTAATCCATAAATTACCGTCGTCGCTTTCCACCAGGGTTAGCACGGAATTATGGAGTAGACCATCACCTTCGTTGAAAACTTTAAATGTACCGGTTGCTTTATCAAAAAGGTTTAGTCCACCATGAGTTCCTATCCATATAAGTCCGCGGCTATCTTCATATAAATCAAGAACGCTATTGTTGCTAAGACTCCCTGGATTGCCGCTATCGTTCAAATAATGCGTAAACCTGTTTGTTTTTTTATCCAGTACATCAATCCCATAACCCGTACCGATCCAAATATTTCCTTCGCTATCTTCAAGGAATGCTGAAATATACCTCGAATGGATTGAGTTTGGCTCCCCTTGCTTGTAGTGATAAAATTCCTTGCGCTCACGATTAAAAACATCTACCCCTTGCGTTAGCGTGCCAATCCATAAATTTTTGTTCGAGTCTTCAAAGATTTCCCAAATACTATCATCGGAAATACTTTTAGGGTTGGAAGGATTGTGCTTATAACGGGTAAATTTTTTTCCATCATAACAATTTAATCCGCCGAAATATGTACCAATCCACAGTTTGTCGTCTGTGTCCAGATAAAGGCTGACAATTACATTATTGCTCAGGCTGTTTTCATTCTGTGGATCATTCAGGTGCTGAATGAATTTATTGGTTTTACGATCAAAATAAATTAGACCGCCACCATTAGTTCCCAGCCACAAGTTTCCTTTCCTATCTTCTACAACACTATTGATATCGTTGAAAGGTAAACTTGATGGATCAGATGTTTGATGTCTGAGTAATCGAAAACGAATAATATCTTCATGATAAAAAGAAATACCCTTTTTGAATGTACCAACCCAGATGATTCCCTCATAATCTTTATAAAGAGCGCTAGTGCTATTCTCACTAAGACTTCTTCTGTCATCGCGATCATTCAAGATGTATCGAAGAGCGAAGTCTTTTTTATCAAGTATGTTAATTCCTCCATGATCAGTGGCAATCCAGATTAGTCCCTTATTATCCTGCACAATTCCTCTAACAATATCCGAATTCAGTTTGGCGGCCGCAGAGTTATTTTTACTGATACGGGCGATGGTGCCCTCGGTGGCGCTAAAAAAGAATGCACCCTCATTTCGATCACTTATATAAAACCACACATCGTCGTCATTGTCCACGGTAAGCCGATAATCCATTTCTTGCCGATACAAATCGTTTAGATACGTATTTCGATAGGTAACAGTCAAAGTCTTACCATCCAGTTTTTCAAAGACACCATTTTTATGAAGAATCCAAAAGTTACCTTGCTTGTCTTCGGCAATCGACGATACCTGATTTGATGCGAGGGAGGTTGAGTCTAGCGGATTATAATATAATGGAGTGGTTTTTTTATTTTCAACGTTATACTTGAAGAGGCCTTGCGTAGCGTGAATAAACCAATAATTGCCTGATCGATCTTTTTTAATTTCTGATATTCCGCCTTCAGGTATATATAATTTTCGCAGGTAGGCGTTAGGATCATGGCTAAATGTTTCCGTGTCTGGATCATAAATATCGATACCTGTCCAAGTAGTCATCCAGATATTACCCCAGGGATCTTCGAATAAATTATTGATGTCGCTATTCCTCACAGACCTCGGATCGCCCGGAATATTTCGGAAAGTTTTTATGGAATAACCATCGTATCGATTGAGGCCAGAGATGGTTCCGAACCACATAAATCCCTTGCTATCGCGGAAGATGCATTTTATCTGATTATGAGAAAGACCCTGATTAACATCAATATTTGAGAATTTATATTGACCTGTTTGCGACAATGCAGGCAACGCGAAACCTAGAAAGCAAATAAACCCCCAAAATATGCGTAAATAATTCATAGTAGAATAAGCTGCCAGGCCCAGGAAAATTATAAAAATCTCCGGACAATGATGACCTCAGAAAAATACTATGTTGACGTTAACCTTACAGCTTAACCCTTTCAATTCTCGGCGCCAGCAAATGCAAAGTCAACCATGCTATCAGGTAAGCAGATCCACAAATTATAAACATGATATAATAAGCGGTTTCGATCTCTCCTAATGCGCGATAGTGTACGAATAAACTTTTTTGCACCAGCAAGGTGAGTAAGATCCCGCCTAATGATCCAAACATTCCGCCGATACCCGTTACGGAACCAACGGCTTTCTTAGGGAACATATCAGAAACAGTTGTGAAAATGTTCGCGCTCCATGCTTGATGAGCCGAAGCTGCAAGGCCGATTACGATTACAGCAAGCCACATGTTTACACCACCGAGAATTTGAGCAAAGACTACCGGTGTTACCAGAAAGGCATAAATCAACATTGACGTTTTTCGTGCTTTAAAGGCCGGCCAGTTATTTCTGATAAGATACATGGGTAGCCAACCGCCGCCAACACTTCCAATCGTTGCAAGAACATACACCGTTGCGACGGGCAGTGCCATTGCAGTTCCTTTTATTCCGTAAGTGCTTTCCAAAAAATCGGGGAGCCAGAAAAGGTAAAACCACCATAT
>DASQTN010000055.1:0-10343 GCA_035641895.1 Chryseolinea sp.
GAGCTTTTGCGGCGGACTCAGAAAGAACGATCGATGATTGATCTTGTAGACTCATGAGCGAGCCGAGCTTCATCCTGTAACTAAACATTTCCAGGCCCTCCGGCTCTATAAATGTTCCATACTGCATTGCCTTCTTTTCACCAACCTGTAACACGTGATTGTTCTCCCACCACGCTGTAACTACACGTTTGAAGTAATTTCCGTAGGTGGTCTTCAACTCTTGACTTGTCGGCATCGGACACTCGGTCATTGTCTTGACCTGACTGTTTACAGTCTGATTCATATAGACCTGAGCAATTCGATCATAGTTCTTGTGATTAGTGTTGAACGACAACTCGTCGAGCATCCACATCCCAATAAGGATCACAACGGCCATCCCGACGGCGAGTCCTGCGATATTGATGGAAGCGTATCCGCGGTTACGCTGCAGGTTGCGAATGGCTACCCGGAAAAAATTGATAAGCATACCTGTCTCAGTTGATGTTCGCAACGCAATCCAACAAGTATGCCACGGGTTTTCGACGTCAGATTGAACGTCTTACGCTAATATTAATAATGCCGACGTTCAATGTCGGACCGCGGCGACCGCTGGCGGTCGGTGATTCCGGTTGCCTTCAGTTGCTCAGGCTCAACTTGAAAGGGAGATTCTTGGTTTTTTTTTTAATGGAAGGAATGAAATTCATCCCTTCCGAAACAACTTTGTTATTGATGCTAGTCACTTTCTACAAGTGAATCTCGTAAGGATTTCACCATATCGTGGTCAGCCTTTATCAAATTATATTGTTCTTCCACCATTGTCAGTTGGTCTTCAGTCAGGTCTTCGGTATTATTTTCCAACACCTTTTTGTACGTATCAACGGCTACATCTTCGCCGTACTCGCAAGAATTAAGAATAGCCTTACGGTCTTGTCCTGTAAGTGCGCTTTTTACATCCATCCATGCGCGGAAAAACTTTCCACTTGCTGTTGTGCCTTCAACAGGTTCACCACCTAACTGGGTTACTTCATCAATCAGTTCCGCCCTACAATCCTGACTTGTTTGGGCCAACTGCGAAAAAAGTGTTTTCAAGTCCGTCTCTTGTGTTTCCTTTGAGGCCGTTTCATAGCCTTCAATTCTATCGTTGTTGATTTCGACCAATTTGTTCAGTACATCAATTGATTTCTTTTCTTCCATTTCTTTAGTTTTAAAAGTTGATAAATTATTATTTCGAGTACGTATCGTTTAATCTCTCTCTGCAACGGGTGATTGGGATGATCAACCAATCGATGAATAACTGTGCCAAGTATTAATCAATTGATTTCACCGATAAATGAAAGAAGGCTAAAATCGTTGAGGCGAATACTGAGCAAACATTGTGTTCGATGGGGAGGTTATTGCCGATATGTGAATAAGTCAATCTTACTTGCATAACGAAATTTGTTGAGCAAGATTCAGTGGCTCTCAGAAAGACTAACTTCTCACCACTTGGAAAGTCTATCAATGAGGATGCAAATTGTCGCACGTGGGGTCATCTAATTTAGAAACTAGCGCATCCAACATTTCAGCAAGTAATGACCAAAACTTAATCATCCTGTATGAACCGAATGTCCTAATCCGAAATGTCTATGTTCGGTATTGAACGGAGCGTTGAAACATACTGTAAAAATGAAGCCCGTTTAAGCAATTGGGAGTGGCACGATTGTTATATTTCCGTCTTGGTTAAACCTATTAAGTAGCTTCGACTTGTTATATGCTTGTGAATTATCTGAAAACTTCGTCCCGCAATCTGCTTCGTCATAAGAGTTACACATTCATAAACATTTTTGGCTTAACTATCGGACTTGTTACCAGCATTTTTATCTTCCTTTGGATAATTGACGAATTGTCTTTTGACCGCTTTCATTCAAATTCTGACCGCATTTTTAAAATATTAATAAACAACACGTATCCCGATGGAAAGATTGAAACATACCCTGCGACCCCAGCTAAGCTAAAGGATGTGATAGTAGAAGAAATTCCTGAGGTGGAATTAGCAGCGCAGTACACCATGGAGACAGAATTGTTAGTGAAGCATGAAACCAACGCGTATAATGAACTTGGAATTTATGCTGACCCGACAGTATTCAAGATCCTTAGCTTTCCTATTGTCAAAGGCAGTGAAACCGTGCCCCTCACAGACATTAAATCAATTGCTATCTCTGAAAGACTCGCAGAAAAATTATTTGACGACCAAGACCCTATCGGAAAATCGTTGTATTTGGGTCAATCCCACGAACTCATTGTTACGAGTGTCTTTGCTAACATCTCTCAACATTCAAGTCTTCAATTTGACTTTGTCGCTTCGTTTGAACTTTTCACTCAGGAAAATAAGTGGACACAACATTGGCAAAGTGGCGGCACTGTAACTATTGTATTGCTGAAATCGTCAACCTTAGTTGATATTGCAAATCGGAAGTGTGCTGATTTGATTAAGAATAACTGCCCCGATTGTTCCACTGCTCCATTTCTATTCCCATATGTAAAGTCAAGACTATACAATGAATTTGAAAATGGAAAGAACGCGGGAGGTAGGATACAACAGATTTACCTTTTCGGGGCAGTCGCTGTACTAATTCTTGTGATGGCATGTATTAACTTCACCAATCTTTCAACAGCCAGAGCGGCTACCCGAAGCCGCGAAGTGGGGATTAGAAAATCAATTGGCGCTCAAAAAATTAGTCTTGTTGTACAATTCATTTCCGAATCGCTCCTTTTATCTTTCATTGCGCTTGTGTTCGCTGTTGTGATTGTTCAACTTCTTCTTCCATTCTTTAATGAAGTTACAACCAAATCTATCCGGTTGGACTTAACCAATCCAGGGTTCATTATAGGGGTGTTAGGTATCACCTTGATTTGCGGATTGTTGGCGGGAAGTTATCCTGCTTTTATTTTGTCAAAATTTAATCCCGTTAAAGTCTTGAAGGGAGATACTCGACTCGGACTAACGGGGAATTCGCTTCGGAAATCTCTGGTCATAGTGCAATTTACCGCTTCCATAATTCTGGTTGTTGGAAGCATTGCCGTATACAAACAAATAGTTTTTATCGGCGAAAAAAATCTTGGTTTCGATAAAGAAAATATCCTGGTGGTTGATCAAAATGAAGGGATTGTTAAATCATATCCAGCTATTAAAAATGATTTGAAGCAATTAGCCTCCGTTAATAATATTGCCTTTGGCGGCAATAATATATTTACCATTCCCATTACAACCACAGATCCGATCTGGGCCGGTAAGCCAGACAACTCGTCCATGCTCTTCAAAGTGTATCGATGTGATGCGGAATTCATTCCAACGATGAATATCAAAATCCGGAGTGGCAGAAACTTTATTGACGAGCAAGATGCTTCAAACTATATCATTAATAAAAAAGCTGCGGAAATTATGGGATTGTCACTTGAGAGTGCTGTGGGAAGTGAGCTTGAAATGTGGAACGGTAAGGGAAAAATAATAGGCGTTACAGATGACTTCCATAATGATAACTTGAGGTTTGGTATTCAACCAATGATATTTATGTATTCTGAGAACGTTGGCAATCACTATTTCATTAAGTTAGGTCGCGAAATACCTACAACTGCAAGCATCAGACAGATTGAGAGTGTATTCAACAAGCACAATCCTGATTATCCGTTTGAGTATACGTTTCTTGATGAAGTTTTCAATAATGAATACCAGGCTGAAACAGTTATTGGAAAATTAGCGCTGAGTTTTACCGTCATTGCTATGCTTATTTCGTGCTTAGGAATATTCGGGCTAGCTTCTTTCTCTACTGAAAGGAGAACGAAAGAGTTGGGTATCCGAAAGGTAATGGGTGCCTCCGTTAGGAATCTGATTCTTATGCTTTGTAATGAATTTACCAACCTCGTTTTAGTCAGTTTATTCATTGGCTTGCCAGTCTCTTGGTATGTTATTAGGGAATACTTGTCAGCGTACGCCTTCCACGCTGAAGTGAATTGGAGTATTTACATCATTACGTCAATTGTAATGGTGTTTATTGTGTTACTTTCGGTCGGATATCAATCTGCCAAGGCTGCGGTATCAAATCCGGTGGACGCGTTGCGTAATGAATAGCTGGATGCATTTTAATTTCTTAGCCGGTCGTATACACTTATACGCAAGACGTTAGCTGCCATGTAGAAGATGTTGAATACGAAGAAAATATTGATAACTATCTCGATTGGTCTTACTTTGAGCGCGATAGTACTTTCATACATTTATTGGATAAATACGCAACCTGTTTGGCTTTTTAAGAACAAGACTGTTGATAAGGATATATTAACTTCAACTCCAGAGCAGAATATTCAAATTATAAACTTCATTGAGACCCACGGACAAGAACTTGCGCCAAACTATAAAGGGGCTGTTTGCACGGAGTTTGTAATTAAAGTGATTGACAAATTTAATAACCTTTCTCAAGAGGAAAAAAGATCAATTCGAATAATTACAACAGACCAACTTGACTCTCTAATTGAAATTGACTCACCAATTATTAAAGGAGTTCAGGCAGCTTTGACTCAAGGAAAAAAAGGGATTGAAATTAATAAACTTGAGGACGTCAGACCTGGGGACTTTGTTCAGTTCTGGAATGTATTTAAGAACAAAGAATATGGACACTGTGGAATCGTTCTTGAAATTAAGCCCAATGAAAGTATTACGCTTTACTCATCGCATCCTATCACAAATGGGTATGGAAAGCGAAAATTCCTCTGGCCGGACAAAATATATTTCGCGAGATTAGAGTGACTATTGGGTGGCTAGATGACTCGAGTGAAATTACTTGGCTAAGCTTTTCTTTGAATTTTGTTTATGCTGGTTTCGCCTGTAAGGATTTCCCAGGTATTTGAACGAGTCTAACATCATTGCAGTGCCAATGATGCCGGTAGTCCCACCGGTTACTAATAGAACTTTTCCAACATCGTCGTACTTACGGCCAAGCATAAGGCCGCCGGCAATCGTAACGCTGTAGCCGATAGTAGCCACAAGAATTCCACGCTTGAATTTCTTTTCACCTGTTGCCATGTCAAGCTCCAGGTTTCTCATTTCCGTCTTCAATGCAAGAATTTCTCGTTTTAATGAATCAAGGTCAGCTTGTTGCCCTAAAGAATTGTTTACACAAACAATTGAAAAAATAAAAGGAATTAAGAGGCTGTGTCTCATGGACTAAAGTTTAATTATTTACTGTCGGACTATGTGTCAAGCCATGCTTTGAAGTTCTGTGCACGGTCGCGGCTTACACTCAATTCATGTTCGCAGGGTTGATTTATCTTAACTTCCATACGTGCGCTCATTAAACCCCGTACTTCAACAACTGAATCAATACCCAAAATGATTTTACGATTTATCCTAAAAAACAATTTTGGATCGAGGATCTTATCCAATTGTTCTAATGTGTAATCTATAACATACTTCCTATTATCTTTTTTTGAAACGAGATATGCGGTCTTTCCATCAGCAAAAAAATAGGCAATCTCCGAGGCAGATCGATAAAAAAGTCTGTTACCGGATTTAACGACGAATCGCTCTTTATATTGATTGCTTGCCTGGAGTAAAAGCTTTTGCAATTTTTCCCAGCCAATGGGTGTGATTTGATTGGTTGAAATCTTTTTGAATTTGTTTATTGCCGCGCGCAGGTCTTCAAGTTGTACGGGCTTAAGTAGATAGTCGATGCTGTGAAATTTAAACGCATCCAGTGCAAACTGATTATAAGCTGTAGTGAAAATGATGGGTGATGAAATATCCACTTTGTCGAAAATCTCAAAACTTTTACCATCAGCCAGCTGTATATCCAGTAATAGCAAGTCAATGGAACTACCTGTTTTAAAAAATTCGACGACATCGCTTACCGAATCGAAACTATCGACTATTGTGATATCTGGATCACATTCTCGCAACAATGAGGTAAGCCTCTCAGAGGCCAGCATCTCATCTTCGGCAATTAGAACCTTCATTCGTTGAATAGTAATAGTGGTATTTTCACGGTGAATGTTGAATCCATTCTTTCTATAACAACTTCCTTGTCAGTTAAAAACTGATATCGGCGCTGAATGTTTTTTAATCCCCCCAAAACGGATGGCTCTTTGATTTCCTTTTCCTGAAGATTGTTTGTGACAATTATTACTAAGTTACTCGTGTATAACTTTACATGAAGGGGCTTTTTCCGGGAAATTACATTGTGTTTAATGGCATTTTCGATCAGCATTTGCAGCACGCCTGGTGCAACATAAAAATCTCCATTGGCCAAATTAATGTCGATGTCTACGGTAATGTTTTCTTCAAAACGTATTTTAAGTAAATATCGATAGGCCTGAATGAAATTTACTTCATCGGACAGGGGAACGATCTTCCTTTCCTGATTATAGAGCAAATATCGATAGACAGTGGAGAGCTGATTAATAAATTTAGCAGCTGTATCAGCGTCGCGATAAACCAATGTTGACAGTACGTTAAAGCAATTGAAGAGGAAGTGAGGATTGATTTGATTTCGAAGTGCTTCAAATTGTGCCTCAACTGAAATTTTTTTAAACTCCTCGGCCTGAAGTTCGGTAACTTTGAGCCGGTTCATAAAGTACACAATGGCATTGATACAATTAAGAAAAAGGTTGATCCGGAAACCAAAGACCAGCAGCAGGGTAAAATGATTCGCATTGATTGTGGGAGCCATGCCAAGTGAAAGGTATAAGAGCTGTAGACTTACAAAAGTCACAATCATTACATTTAGCAAACTGCCCAGAAAAACGATGATCAGAGGATGAACTCTCCGGAATACTTTCGAAGACAAAAAATCGAGCTGGTTTTCCACGAGGCGGTTCAGTTCCCAAACGCCAAGTACAACAAGACCGAGAACGCCAAAAAAATAAATTTGTGGAACTGGAAAGTCCAGCAATTTCTCTCCAGTTGTAAATCGAATGTTTAGGTACGAGTATACCGAAAGCAGAAGAATAAAAAAATATCGATATCGTATACGAAACACCTATGTAAATTTATACATAAAAAGTCTCCCGGGTGGGAATTCCGGGAGACTTAAACTTATTCTGCAATATAAAAATTAAAGATTAGCAGGTATCAATACTTTGTCGATGACATGTATAACTCCGTTTGTAGCATGAATGTTAAGCAGACTCGGTTGTAAGTTTGCTTTTGTCTCATCCCCACTCGCTTTGATGGTTGCAGGATCAACTGTAAGGTCAACGTTTACATCTCCATTCAATGTCGCCGCTGCTCCGGATGTGAGATCAGTGGAAAACGCTCTGGCATTCACGATATGATGCTTAAGAACATTTGCAAGGCCGTCGTTTCCAATACTAACTTC
Organism: Chryseolinea sp.; assembly: GCA_035641895.1. Classification (GTDB taxonomy): domain Bacteria; phylum Bacteroidota; class Bacteroidia; order Cytophagales; family Cyclobacteriaceae; genus Chryseolinea. Next base: position 7,326 of record DASQTN010000055.1, read on the forward strand.
CAACTCATCCATGTTATCAACGCCAAGTGCGGTGTAAAGCGCTTCAAAAGCTTCGTCTGTCGGAGCAAATACCGTGAGATTCGCCGAAGCGTTGTCAGCTGCAGAAAGTAAATCTGGAACCTTGGACAGAGCCGCGACCAGTTGTGTAAACTGAGGTGTCGACGCTGTAGAACTTGCAATAGCAATTTCAGCGATGGTGCTCGTCGGTGGCATTAGGGTATAATCAATGACATGTACGACGCCGTTGTCTTGTACTATATCCGCTTGCGTCACCTTGGTCTTTCCGTTAATGAAAACACCGGCTGAAGTTTTGCTCAAATAGATTGGTCCGTTCAATGTTGAAGCAGAGGAAGACCCGGTAGCAATATCGGTAGATCTGACTTCGCCGGCGATAACATGATATGTTAGAACAGCATCTAAGACATCCCTAGCAGGAAGTGCAGTAATGCCTGCGGCAGTGAACGCTTCGTTTGTCGGTGCAAAAAGTGTTTTCTTGGAATCATTGAGTAGTGTTTCCAATACAACCGGCGAAGCGCCCTTTACTGCTGCGATCAAAGTCGAAAAGTTTTTATTAAAATAGGCGGGCTCCACTACAGTATTTACAAACCGGGCGACGGATGGGGGAACTAAAACGCCATCGACAATATGAACCACACCATTGGTAGCGCTGATATCTGCCGTTTGAACGGACGTGGTGCCATTAAGCTTGATGCCACCGGCGGTTGTCACTGTAATATCTTCACCGCTTACTGTTGTAACCGGGCCAGCTGTAAGCTGCGATGAAAGGACTTTTTTAGACGCTATAACATGATACTCTAAAACTTCGCGCAGTACATCTTCCGGTATATCGTCGAGACTAGTTTGTCCGATCGCTGAAAGCAAGGCCGCAAAGGCATCGTTGTCAGGAGCGAAAACGGTATACTCTGGCGTGGGAGCGCTGAGCGCTGTAACCAGATCAGGAAACTTGGTCAAAGCGGCCTCTAGCGTTGATAAATCATTGTTATCCTGAACAAGCTTAACGATGCTGCCGGCAGGAGCGTTGTTGTCATCGTCATCATCATCACAGCTGGTAATTAAAACCGATACCGAGAGCAGGATTAACCAAACGGTGCCATGCAAAAAAAGTCTTTTTAATTTGTTGTGGAAAAGTTTCATAGTACTTATGTTTTGTTTTTAATTGTCAGACATCTGAATTTTTTTTGCTGTAGTAATACAGGGTTTACGATGTCTTTGAATTAAAACTGCTTTAATGACGTATCGTCTTAGCCATATTGAGTGAAAGGCATGATTAGAAGCGTGATCTGTTGATATTCATCCTTGAATTACAATGAGCACCAGATGAGAAATTCGATTCGCGATGGTCGTTTAAAAAAATTTACGTTGCCAAAGTATTCCCATAAGGGAACAAGGTGTCTGCTTAGGTTATCAGAACGGATCTGACAAGCATCCCAATCCTGTTGCTATGGGCAATGATATTAAGTAAAGAGAACGATGGCGAGTGGAAAATACTGGTATACGACTTCTATGTAGGATGGAATCCCGAGCGTTCTTGCTTCTAAACCAGCATTTGTATAGCGTGTAATCAAAGTAAAATTGTTGAAGTGACAATGACTATCGCGGTCATTTCTCATCTAAGAGTCTTCGTCTGTCGATCTACAACAAAGATCGACTCTCCACGCAGGATGCGATTTTTTATCTGCTCAGCAATAGCCCCATCCATAGCAATTTGAACCTTAGCTGACATAAGGCTAAGAAGGTCATCGATCGTATTGACCATGTCAACAATTGAATGACGTCCCGCAAAAGACAACGTCGCCGACTTTCGCTTTTCGTTGTAAGCGAAGTGCATGGGGTAGTCTTGTTTGTTTGCCTCGTCAATTACTTTAATAGATAGCATTGCCATATTTCAGGTTGTAAATATACAGCTTCGGATGTCCTGTCTTGTATTAAACGAAAACAATGCCAGATAAGATCACCAGTGAGAAGTCCCATCAATCAGCAAAGGCGAAGAACTTAGTCCTTATCTCGACCGCGTCTGAACGGTGTTGTTCGCTATTGTGCACCTCGATTTTGGAAAGCTCCATTTTTTGCCTTTTTTCCAACAAAAATGGTGGCACTGTTTTGTTATTATCAGATGTTTCCAAACCTTCTAAACTATGATAAGGAACTACCTTACAATTGCCTTTCGGAATCTACTCCGCAACAAAGTTTTTTCCTTTATAAATATTTTTGGCCTTGCCCTGGGACTTTCCTGCAGTGTTCTTATTCTCTTGTGGGTGCAGGATGAGCTAAACTGGGACCGCTTTCATCCGAATATCGATCAGTTGTACCGTGTGTACATTAACAGGCCCGGAGATAACGGTATCTATACCCAGATGGATGTTCAGCTACCGCTATGGGAGGAGTTAAAGAAAACACCAGGCATCAGATATGTCACCCCCACTGACAACAATGTGGAAAATAAAACGCTGGCGTATGGAGATATCAGGATCGAGAAATCATGCAATTGGGTTGGCGAAGATTTTTTAAAAATGTTTCCGTTCTCTTTTATTGAGGGTTCGAGCGAACAACGGTTGGATGACGCATCCTCTATTGTTCTAACCGAGTCGACAGCCCGAGCGTTGTTTGCCGATGGAAAGGCATTGGGAAAAGTGATCCGTTTTGATAACAAGGCTGACCTCAAAGTGTCGGCAGTCATCCAGGATCCGCCGCGGAATTCAACGCTCCAGTTTGAGTGTCTGATCCCATTCAACACTGCTATGGCAATGGACCCGGGATACAAAACGGCGCTGTCGTTCTGGGGAAACTCTTCATATTATATGTATATCGAGCTCGAGCCGAATACTGATGTCGCTCGATTACAGTCGCGTCTCAAAAATGTGATCAAGGCCAACAAGGACGATACCGAGGAGGAAGTGATGATCTTTCCCTTGCATCGATCACGACTGTATTCGGAATTTGTGAATGGAAAAAGTGTCGGCGGCGCAATATCTTATGTGCGAATCTTTATGGCAACCG
>DASQTN010000056.1:0-2479 GCA_035641895.1 Chryseolinea sp.
CTCGAAACTTCAAACCTGGAACTAGCAACTTAACAATGCATCCAATCATTACCAGTTCACAAAATCCAAAGATCAAAAACATTCTTGCGCTGGAGAAAGCACGCGAACGGACAAGGCAGAATCTTTTTGTAATTGAGGGAATAAAGGAACTATCATTGGCGATAGAAGGAGGATACAAAATTGAAAGTGTATTTTTCTGTCCGGAGATTATCGGGTCAAAAGAGCTTCAAACGACCATAAAGCACGACCAGCTTTTAATACCTGTTCAGCAAAATGTTTTTAGCAAAATTGCATATCGTGAAAGCACTGGTGGAGTTATCGCGTTGGGAGAACAAAAACAGCATCGGTTGGAAACAATAAAGCTTAGTTCAAGTCCATTAATACTGGTTTTGGAAGGCGTTGAAAAACCGGGAAATCTCGGCGCGGTGTTGCGAACGGCGGATGCTGCGGGAATTGATGCTGTTATCATTTGTGATCCTCGAATCGATTTTTATAATCCCAATGTAATTCGGTCGAGCATTGGATGCGTCTTTACCAATCAGATTGCTTCGGCGTCAACTGAAGACACCATCGAATGGCTTCGAAAAAACAGTGTCTCAATCTATTGCACGTACTTACAAGCTTCAAAACCTTACTATGATGTTGTATATACAAATCCCAGCGCCATCATTATGGGAACGGAAGCCGTTGGTTTGTCAGACACATGGATTGAGAGTTCAAACGATAACATAATAATTCCGATGCAGGGAAAGATCGATTCTATGAATGTCTCCACCGCCGCGGCGGTAGTCGTTTTTGAAGCTTGCCGACAAAGAGGTTTTAAGAATAAAGCAGTTGTTTAATTTTTTCTACAGGAATGACCATCATGCAAATCAATTTTATAAATTTATCGTTGGGGAAATAGCAAATGGATAATTTTCCATTATCAAAGAAAAATGGGGCGGAAGAAAAGATACATGCGTTAGCGGAAGCCACTCGCTTGCAGGAAGCCATTATTAATGCCACAGATCTTTCCGTTATCTCTACAAATACAAAGGGGATCATTACCAGTTTCAATCGCGCAGCAGAAAGGATGTTGGGATACGCTGCGGAAGAAGTTATCGGTAAGGCGACTCTTGTCATACTACATGATGGTATAGAGTTGATAGAACGTGCCAGCGAGTTATCGGAAGAACTTGGTGTCGAGGTCGATCCCAATTTTGAAGCGCTCTGTTTTAAGGCGCAGCTGATGAGAAGCGCTGACAGCGAAGAATGGACATATATTCATAAGAATGGTACTCGTTTACCGGTCCTTCTTTCCATCACGGGGCTATGGGATGAAAATGACAAGCTCATAGGATACGCAGGTATCGCGACCGATATGAGCGAGCGTCGTAAGATCCAACAGCAGGTAAAAAAGTCTGAAGCCCATCTAAATGCCCTGGTAAGCTCGTTAGATGATATCGTTTTTGAGATCGATGACGACGGCCGGTTTTTAAATGTATGGGCAAAGAACGATGATGACCTCTTTTTTCCCCGGACCAAGATACTAGGAAGGACTTTGGAAGATGTATTTGGAACAGAATTTGGAAAAACGTTAGATACGATACGAATCAGAGTAATGACTACTTGCCAGGCGGAAAGTTACGATTACAAATCTATTGTAGCTGGTTCAAGCCGTTGGTTCAGCGCGAAATATGCCATGATCTATGAAAATGGTAAACCGACAAAAAGAATTACCGTACGGATCGAGGATATTACAACAAAGAAAGAATTTGAAACGAAGCTGATCAAGAGTGAGCAGAAGTTCAGGTCCCTTACTGAAAACATCCCGGGAGTCATTTACCTTCGAAATAATGACGAGAATTTTTCCATGATATATCTCAATACTCGTATCGAGGAATTGACTGGCTTTACGGCTGCTGAATTTTTGACACAAAAAGTTACGTTTGACGAATTGTATCACCCAGCCGATCGCGATAGAATTCGGATTGAAATGGAACAGGCTGTCGCGAACGGAACAAATTTTAGCATCGAGTACAGACTTCGTCATAAATCAGAGATCTGGAGGTTTGTTAAAGACGATGGAATCCCCATGGTACAAAGTGATGGACAAGTGACCATCGAAGGATTTATTATAGATATAACAGCACAAAAAGACGCGGAGAAAGAACTTATTAAAGTCGCGAAAGAAAACTATCGATTGTTTAATACTGCTGTGAACTTAAACGCGATAGCCGGATTTGATGGTTATTTCAGAAAAATCAGCCCGGCCTGGGAACAACTACTCGGATGGACGGAGTTGGAACTGAAAGCAAAACCATACGCTGAATTTGTTCATCCTGATGACGTCGAAATTACCGATGGTGCAACGGCATTTATTTCGGATGGAAATGATCTTCACCATTTCGAAAACCGCTATCGTTGCAAGGATGGATCATACCGCTGGCTTTTGTGGAGCTCGGCATCCGATGTTAAAAATCAGTTGATCTACGCCTCC
>DASQTN010000057.1:0-5019 GCA_035641895.1 Chryseolinea sp.
ACACTATCATCATATGGCAAATTCAAAATACATCCCGTGTATGCATGATTGTAGTGTGCCCAATCCGTTACCGGGCGCAGAGCTGCACCGGCAGCGAAAACATCTGGAGTCGTAAACATGGCCATCAGTGTTATGAAACCACCATACGATCCGCCGTAAATACCGATGCGTTTCGGATCAATACCATAATCATCGATCAGCAATTTCGCTGCATCAAGATGGTCTGTAAGATCTTTACCACCCATGTGTCTGTAAATTCCTGTTCGCCAGTCCCGGCCATAACCTGAGCTGGCCCGGTAATCAATATCTAAAACTGTATAACCCCTATCGACGAGGAGGTTATGAAACATATACTCCTTGTAATAATTGCTCCACCACTTGTGGGCGTTCTGAAGGTAACCTGCCCCATGTACAAATACTATAGCCGCACCGTTGGGTTGGGAAGGCTTATAGATTCGTCCGTATACTTCAGCATTGTCGCGTGCTCTAAAGGTGATGATCTCAGGGTCACGCCAAGGATATGATTTAAATTCGTCAGTTAACGAATGTGTGATTTGCTTTGCCTTGGCTCCGGGTTTATTTTCCATGAGAAATAATTCCCATGGCTTGTTACTGTATGAATATCGGAAGGCAATTGTTTTCTCATCGGGTGAAATTTCCGCTTCATGTGCACCAGTCATCGACGTGAGCCGTTCCATTTTCCCTCCGTTTGCTGGCAGCCGATATAAATGTTTTTCACCAGGATGAACTTCATTCGTAATCAGATAAAAGTATTTCTTGCTATTGGAAAGTTTCACCTCCTGCACTTCAAATTTCCCTTTTGTCAATGCGAGTTTTGTGCCAGTGCTGACATCGATCGTATATAAATGTGAGTAGCCGGTTTCTTCGCAGGTAAACCAAATCCGTTTGTTGTCAGCCATCCATCCCATAGGCGAAATCTCTCCGAACCCTTTGGTAGTCGGTCCGCCGATCCATGCATCATCGTGTTCACGGTTTAATAACGATAATTTTTGTGTGACCGGATCTAAGAGCATTATCCAGCAGTCTTTAAAATCCAAGGAACGTATGAAGACTACACAATATGCTCCATCATCGGACCAGCTGACTACAGAAAAATTTATCGGGCGTAATTCTTTTTTATGCGCCCCGGAATTTTCTTGTTTGTATGAAGGTGTGTCTGTTATTCCTGCAATCTGATCCGTGTTAACATTAAAAACTGTATCCCGCACTATATCGTAAATATACAGCTCACTGGATGCTACGGGTTCTCCAACCTTCGTACGTGCGTTGATATCTTCAGTAAAACCAGACGTGGTAACATAATTTGGTACGATCGTTTTCTTCGGATTGGTGTTTTTGATGATCTCGTACAAAACGAATTTCTCGTCGGGACTGACTTGCACCATTTCAACGACCTTATCGTCGAGGTAAATTACTTTGGGTTTTCTGGGCTGTTCGGCTTCCTTGTACTTTCTTTTAAGTTCATGTTTCGTATCCCTCTCCCTCAAAACCTGAAGGTGAGCTAGCTGATCTTTTTTTAACCATTTCTCCTGTTCTGAAACATTTGAAGGCGGCTTAATACCTTCTTGAAAATTTGTTAGCTGCTTAAATTTTCCGCTGCTTATTTCCCAACTATATGCGTCATGCCCGACGTTAAAGATGATTTTCTTTTCGTCCCCAGAAAAGTACGGTCCGAATTCCTTTAAAACCGTATTTGTTATTTGGGAGATCTTTCCGGAAGGAATGTCATACAGGAAAATGTCGCCGTATTTTTCATAAGTCATTTGGGTGTTACCCTTATTGTAACGCCCATACCGTGCAGGGGCGGTGCGCCGCTCGGCAATGGTTGTTTTGCGCGGCTTGCTATCCTGAAGGGTTACGGAATATAGAGAGTCAGAAATAGCGCCTTCCGGATTCCAATAAAAATTGACGGTCTTGCTATCGGGTGACCAGAAAATATTATTTGGCGCGATCCCAATCCATTTGGGATGCCGCATTATTTTTTCAACGGTTAGCTCTGGGGATTGTGCTTTCAGGATGCCGGGCAACCAAAATAAAAGCAAGCACCAACGACTCATGAAATTGGAAGTAAATTAAGGGGCCAAGATAATGTAAATGACACTATTTTTTTAGCCCCGGATATACTCAGCTGGTCTTTTATTACTCAGGTGGCTGATTAAAAAAATGCCCGGTCACCCAGGCATATTTATCTACTTTTTCAAGAAGGTTCAAGAAAAATTAAAAATCCAGGTTCTGTAGGTAGTCGAAATCGTATTTCATGCTTTCCAGGGCAGTACTCGCGTATTCCTCCTGTTCGACAAAAATGTATTTTACGCCCGATTTCTTTGCGTTTTTGAGTATTTCCAGGACTTTGATTTGGCCCTTTCCAAACTCGGTGCTTTTTTGGTTGGCGACGTCCATATCTTTTAAATGCCACAATGGAAATCGGCCAGGATATTTGTTAAAATAAGCAAGCGGATCGTTTCCGGAGGCGACAACCCAACCCAGATCCAGCTCCCATGTAACCACATTTGGGTCTGTATTGGACAGCAAAACGTCATATAACACCTGGCCATTTACTTTTTCAAACTCATATTCATGGTTGTGATAACCGAATATTAGATTTGCTTTTTTGCAATCTTCGCCCGCTTTGGAAAAGATCTCAGCCACTTTTTTGTAATTGTCCACCGTTTGTCCTTCTGAAGGTAGGGATGAACAAACCAAGTAGTTTTGCCCGGCTTCGGCCGCCAGGTCAATAGACCGCTGCCAGTCTTTGTCCACATGCACGTGACCGCTTCTCAATGTCATGCCTAAGTCCGAAGCAATCTTTTTTATTTCCTTTGGCGCAAGTCCATAATAATTTCCCTTCTCGCTTCTTGCAGACTCCAATTCCTTATATCCAATCTCTGCTAATTGTTTCAATGTGCCGACTGCATCGGCAAGCATTTCTTTTCGAACACTGTAAAGCTGAATACCTACGTTTTTTAATTTTTCGCCCTTACTAAGATTTGGAAGCAGTAACGCACCCAGTGCCAGACCGCCCGCTTTTTTAAAAAAATCTCGTCTCGTTTTCATTCCTGTTTTAAATTGAATCCTGAGTCATAAGCATAAATCCCGCCGAAAAACTATGCCGTCCTAAGGCTAGGAGTCGATAAAATAAAGTATTTGATATTTGTTTCTTCCCAAAAATATTATGAAAGGGGAAACAGACTGATTAGCACGGGAATAGAGATTACCGTTTTGACATGTGCATATAATCAAGCGTTACATTCAGCATAGCTTTTAGCCCGGTTAACATTCCGAGTTCGTCAATCATGAAATCCGGTGTATGGTGTGACGGCATTACGTTAGGGTCTTGATTAGACATCATAGCGCCAACAAAGAAGAAGAAACCGGGTACCTTCTGTTGAAAGAAGGCGAAATCTTCCGCTCCAGTAACTGCATTAATGCGCATGACATTTTCTTTACCTGCCGCTTTTTCGAGACTGCCGATCATTTTTTCCGTAAGCTCAGGGTCATTATAAGTAATAGGCGTTTTGTTTTCTATTGTAACCTCCGCCGTGGCTCCACCACTTTCGGCAATTTTTGTCGCGGTTAACTTTATCTTTTCATGGATTTTAGTCCGCATGTCGTTATCCAGTGTTCGAATGGTTCCTCCCATTACAGCTTCTTCGGGAATAATATTTTCTCGAATTCCGGCGTTGATCCGACCAACGCTGATCACCGCTGCTTCTTTGGTGAGTTCGGTTTGGCGGCTCACAATTGTCTGAAGGCCGTTAATAATCTGGGCAGAGATCGCGATAGGATCTACACCCATCCAGGGTGCAGCACCATGACTTTGTTTGCCTTTTACTTTAATAGTAAACCAGTCAGACGCCGCCATCATACCGGCCGGTCTATAGGTAATTCGTCCCAGCGGACTAATCGACTGAATGTGCATTCCAAAAATTACATCGACTTTTGGATTTTCCAGAACGCCCTCGCGTACCATTAAGCCGGCGCCACCTTCTTCGCCAGGAGGTGGGCCTTCTTCAGCGGGCTGAAAAATAAATTTTACTGTACCTTTCAAATCACTTTTATTTTTTGAAAGTATTTCAGCAACGCCCATCAAAATTGCAACGTGCGTATCATGACCACACGCATGCATGACACCCGTTTCCTGATCATTGAAAATTGCTTTTTCTTTGGAAGCATACGGCAGTGAATTTCGTTCCGTCACAGGGAGCGCATCCATATCCGCACGCAACGCAATAACTGGACCTGGCTTACCTGTTTTTAAGAGACCGACTACACCTGTTTTTGCAACTCCGGTCTGAACCTCAATTCCTAGTTTCTTCAAATGTTCAGCGACAATAGCAGCAGTTTTTATCTCGCGATTCGAAAGTTCAGGGTATTGATGAAAATGTCGTCGCCACTCAATGATTTGCGCTTCCATTTCCCGAGCCTGCTTATCAATTTTAGCGTGTAATTTAGAACTCATCTGTGCAAACGCAGTCTGCAAAATCAAAATGCTAAGTAAGCTGACAAATAATGTCTTCATCGTCCTTTGTTAATTTGAAAGAAAACAAGGTAAATAGTTTAAACACCGCGAGCAAAAGTTAAATCGTGGAATGGATAAAATTTTTCCATGTGAGGGGCGGAGATAGCAGTTGTGAAACTTACCGCACGTGATAATTATTTAGAGAAAAAGGATTTGCGCTGCATCGAGGAAAATTTTTGCGTTTGAGGACAATTGTACTGATAGAAACAATCGCTTAGCAGAGCAAGAATTAATGGCAGCGGAGAAATCGTTTGTTCTTTCGTATTTAGGTTTGACCTTAATGTGGTGGGCTTTCGACCTTGGCGTGTCGCGATTTAGCGACTTATCCGTTAAAAAGAGATGATAACGAATTTTTTATTGGCCTATGAAAATGATTAATCCTTATTTTCGTTTTTTAAACTTAGTTATGTAATTCAAGCTTCGGTCCAAATGTCGAAACTCAAAGTGGTGTTTTTCTTATTTATGCTGTGGTACCATCC
>DASQTN010000058.1:0-2105 GCA_035641895.1 Chryseolinea sp.
TACTGGTTGCAGGAATTGAAGATAGAAAAGGAAAACTTATTAGTAGTTGTGGATGATATCGCGTTGCCTTTCGGCAATTTGCGCCTTCGGACAAAAGGAAGCGCAGCCGGTCACAATGGTCTTAAAAATATTGAGCTTACACTTAGCACTCAGCAGTATTCCCGGCTGCGATTCGGTGTAGGCGATAGTTTTCACAAAGGGCAACAAGTTGATTACGTGCTCAGCAACTTTACCCAAACTGAATTCGAAACTCTTCCAACAATCATGACAAAGGCTAATGAAATGATTTTATCATTCTGCACGATTGGGGCAGAACGCACGATGAATCATTTCAACAGTTAAGAATATTCCACCTTTGTGCCAGGTGAACAATTACTTTATTCGTCACAAGGGTATTATCTTTAATGGCTAGAGGAATTCTACTTTCGCCCGGGTCAATTGAATATTTATTTTTGAATAGTGGTAGATCTGTTACCGTCAAGGATTTATAAAAAAGTGACTTCTATAAGGATTGAAGCTGCCCATGGAAAATTTGCCCAGCTATGTTAATATAGTTTTTACCCTTACTACATTTCTCACGACCTTCCTTTTTTATCGCGCTACCCGAAAGTCAACCCTCAGCCTAGGCATTATTTTTATCTGGCTTTCTTTTCAAAGCGTCATGGGAATGGTGGGCTTTTATACAGTTACTGACAGCACACCTCCGCGATTCCTGTTGTTAATAGGTCCTCCACTCCTATTCATTATAGCATTATTCTTCTCTAGAAGTGGCAGGGTTTTTTTGGATACGTTGGATATAAAAGCGCTGACGCTTCTCCACATCGTCAGAGTTCCAGTAGAAATTGTTTTATTCTGGCTGTTTATGCATAAATATATTCCCGACTTGATGACTTTTGAGGGCAGAAACTTTGATATCCTCTCGGGTGTGACAGCACCATTGGTCTATTATTTTGGATTTATTAAAAAGCGACTCAACAATAAAATTATTATTCTTTGGAACTTAGCCTGCCTCGCCTTATTGTTTAATATCGTTTTGAATGCAGTATTATCTGCACCGTCTCCATTTCAAAAATTTGCATTTGATCAACCAAATATCGCCGTTCTCAATTTTCCTTTTGTTTGGTTGCCCTGCTGCATTGTTCCCTTGGTGCTGCTTTCACATTTAACGACGCTACGACAGTTAGTCCATCGTAGGGGTGAAATCAAAACTTAAGTTATGAACGCGGCACCAGGTCCTCGGGGTGAATTTTTAGCGCTGAGCAAATACCGAGTTGAATTAGGGAGGGTCGCTGAGTCTCGAATCGACTCCGCGATTTTTTCAGCGTGTATTTCCTTCGCAGCCTCAGGATTGTTGCTAAAACCTTAAATCCGGCATCCTTGAAAAGTCACCGCTTATTAACACGGAATGGGATTAAGATTGCGGAGTTTGAATACGCAATCCCATTGAAATCTTCAATTATTGATGTCACTATTTTGGTGATTTTCCGGGTCTTTTTTTTAATAAAATTTTATTCCACTGCTCATTTATAGATCAATAAAAATCTTGTTACATTAAAAGATTAACCTAAACACAGAGTCTATGATTAAGTATGCTCACACCAACATCATCACCGATGATTGGAAAAGGCTGGCTGAATTTTACATTCAAGTCTTTGAATGCACGCCGCTGTACCCTGAACGAGATCTTCACGGAGAATGGCTTGAAAGAGCCACCTCAATTAAGAACGCACACCTGCGTGGAATCCATCTGCGAATGCCGGGATACGAAGAGACTTTACCTACCATTGAAATTTTTCAGTACGAGAGAAATGAGAATGGATTGGCTACTTTAGCAAACCGAAGAGGCTTTAGCCACATTGCTTTTCGCGTGGACGACGTGTCAAAGGTCCTCGATCGCGTTTTGCAAAACGGGGGCAGCAGAGTAGGCGAATTAGTGGAAACCGAAGTCGACAATGTCGGTACGCTCACTTTTGTATATGCCAAGGATATTGACGGGAACATTGTTGAACTACAGCAATGGCGTTGAGGTTTGGTGATGAAGTGATATGTAGTGAGTGGTTAAAAGTGAGAGGTAAGTGGTAACCAGTAAGAAGTAAGAAGTAAGA
>DASQTN010000059.1:0-5313 GCA_035641895.1 Chryseolinea sp.
TAACCGTTACATTTGTAATACTCAACTGGGTTGCAACGGATGAAGTAAGCGGCCCGGTGGATAGCGATGAAGCAGATTTAGAATCTACCCCTGGTGGTCGCTAAGATTGATGCTATTGTAAATTACTCATCAAAATTTATTCGGTTAAGCTCCGCTACTCACTTCGTAACGAGGAGATCGGTTTGTGTCTGCGAATTCTATTTTATCGCAGTGAAAAAAATTTCTTTTGCAGTCATCGTCGTATTGATTGCTCATGTTGCAATAGCCCAACAGCTATCAACTGAAGAGCGGATATTTCTCATTGACTTACTTGAAGCTGACTCCAAAAAGTTCGTAGACAATATTGAAAATATCAGTGACCAGCAGTGGAATTTTAAACCCTCAACCGACGCTTGGTCTGTTGCCCAAATTTCAGAGCACATTACATTGTCGGAGGACTTGTTATATTCTATTGCTCAAAAAACGTTGTTGACGCCTTTGGATGAGAAAAAAGCGGCGGCACTTGCCGGCCATGAAAAAGAACTGTTGGTCGCGGTGATGGATCGCTCTTCCAAGGCGCAAGCCCCGGAAGTACTCAAACCCAATGGCAACTTTGCTTCAAGGAAAGAATTGATTGAAGTCTTTAAGGCTGCTCGCCAGAAAACGATCAATTACGTAAAGACGAATTCTGATCCACTAAAAAATCATGTTGCGCGACATCCTGTTTTCGGCGAACTCACCGCTTACCAATGGCTTGTCTTCATTGCAGGCCATGCTGACAGACATGTAGCCCAACTGGAGGAGGTGAAGAAAAACGTCAATTTCCCTAAAATATAAATTCAACGTTCTTTTGGCTGACGGTTCACAACCACACTCAGAATAATCTCTCGTTGTCTTCAGGTAGATTTCTTTAAATTGCGTCCTTTGGAAATTCGTTTATTCATATGAGATACAAAAACATCAACAAAGAATTATTCGTATCAAATCGAAAAAGATTGTTGAAAGAATTAAAGCCACATTCCCTGGTGGCTGTAAACGCAAATGACATTATGCCAACTAATTCTGATGGAACGATGAGGTTTCGTCAGAACAGTGATTTGTTTTATTTGACGGGTGTCGATCAGGAGGAAACAATCTTAGTACTGTGTCCGGACTTCCCCGACAAGAAATACCGGGAAGTGCTTTTCCTGCGGGAGACAAATGAACACATCGCGATTTGGGAAGGACACAAGCTAACAAAGGAGGAAGCACGTGCATTAACCGGCATAGAAACGGTACTTTGGCTCTCGGAATTCTGGAAATTATTTAACACGATGATGGTGATGGGAGATACGCAGTTTGTGTATTTGAATACAAACGATCACTACCGTGCCGAATCGTCTGTCACTACGCGTGAAATGCGTTTTGTAAAAACGTGCATGGAACGATATCCGCTTCATGCTTATGAGCGGTTGGCGCCTATCATGCACAAGTTACGAAGTGTTAAGTCAAAGTTTGAAATTGATTTGCTTCAACAGGCGTGCAACATTACAGAACAAGCATTCCGGCGCGTTTTGAAATTTGTAAAACCAGGGGTCAGGGAAAACGAAATTGAAGCCGAGTTCATTCATGAGTTTATCAAAAGCGGATCACGGGGATTTGCGTATGAGCCAATCGTTGCATCCGGCAAGAATTCCTGCGTCTTACATTATATTGAAAATGACAAGCCATGCCAGAGTGGCGATATTCTCTTACTTGACGTGGGTGCTGAGTATGCAAACTATAACGCAGACATGACACGATCGATTCCTGTAAATGGAAAATTTTCGAAGCGTCAAAAAGAAGTGTACAATGCGGTGCTGAGAGTACACGAAGGGGCAATAAAACTATTAAAGCCCGGCGTTAAGTATTTTGAATATCATAAGGAGGTCCAGAAGATAATGGAACAGGAGTTGATTGGTTTAAAATTGATTGATAAAAAAGATATCAAAAATCAAGATTCAAACCGGCCCTTATTCATGAAGTATTTTATGCATGGCACAGGCCATCAACTTGGACTTGATGTTCATGACGTAGGCAATATGTATCATAGCATGCAGGTAGGCCAGGTATGGACAGTGGAGCCAGGTATCTATATTCGCGAGGAAGGTCTGGGCATCCGGATTGAAAATAATGTCGTCATTCAAAAGGATAAGGTCCTTGACCTGATGAAAAACATACCGATCGAAGTTGAAGAGATCGAAGAGATCATGAATTCGTAGCAAAGGCTAGGCGCAAAAGCTCACGGATATGGGTTAGAAATAAACAACGGCAACTCTCATCCTGTAGAAACGACATCTTAATAAAAGTGCAGCGAAATGAACAAGACCATTGTCATCCCGATATTGTTATTCGTCTCCCTTCTGTCGATAAGCGCTCAAGAATTTTGGCTACAGCCTGTAAAATTTATTTACAAATCAGGAGAGAGGCAGGCGATCAACTTTTTAAATGGCGAAAATTTCATGGGGGAGGCCTGGGACCTCAAAAAAAATCAGATTGAAGCATTGAGCTTGCATCAGTTGTCAAAATCGATTTCTGTAATCGATAGTGCCAGTGAGGGTAAAAAAGAGAATGTTAAACTCACGCTCAACACGGAAGGAACTTACCTGCTGACGATGCAAACGAAAAACGTATTGAATGAATGGGATGGAGCAAAATTCAACGATCTTCTAAAAGAGTATGGACTCGATGAAATTCTGGAATCTCGAAAAAAAATAAACCCTCCTCCCCCCTCGAAAGAACACTACGCCACATACACAAAACTTTTATTTCAAGTGGGCGAAAAGAAGGATGATACATACAAAAAGTCTAATAATTTTCCTGTCGAAATACTGCCCTTGGAAAATCCATATGCTTTAAAAATCGGAGACCCCATCCGTTTCAAAATTCTTTTTGATGGGAAGCCTATTTTTGGCGCCAGAATAAAAGTTTGGAATAGGTTTGATAACCGAACGACTATTCAAAACATTTACACGCAACAAGATGGAACAATAGAAACACGTGTTAGTAGTCCCGGACCATGGCTGGTGAGTGTGCTTAGAATGGTGCCTTCAAAACAACCTGGTGCTGATTGGCAGAGCTATCGTGCGAGTCTTGTCTTTGGTGTAGAAAAATAAATTATTCATGGAAAAAATTAATGCTGACAAGGCACCAGATCCAGTAGGTGCGTATCCTCACGCAAAAAAGGTTGGCAATTTGCTTTTTCTGTCAGGCGTTGGCCCCAGGAAAAAAGGATCGAAAGAAATTCCAGGCGTTACGTTGGATGAAAACGGAAACATAAAGAGTTATAACATCGAGCAACAATGCCATGCAGTTTTTGAAAATGTGAAGTTGATTCTCGAAGCCTCCGGTTCTTCGTGGGAAAATCTGGTTGACGTAACGGTCTTTCTCACCGATATGAAAAAGGATTTTTCAGTGTTCAATAAAATTTATGGTGAATACTTCAAAAGTAATCAGCCTAGCAGAACTACAATTGAAGTAAATGCCTTGCCAACCCCGATTGCAATTGAATTAAAATGCATTGCCGTTGTGTGAAATCAACATTAACAGCAAACCTTCTTACACCAAAATTTGTATCTTTAATAAAATGTAACGGTATGGAGGCTTTAGTCCTGAGGGATAGTATCACCGGGAGTATGACTGACGACGAGTTTGCCACATTCTGTGTCGAGAATTCCGGCCTGCGTATTGAAAGAAATAGCAATCTGGAAATTATTATTATGTCACCCGTTAGCACGTTATCTGGACTGCATAGCTCCGAAGTATTTGGTCAATTGTATCAATGGAATGCGAAAGAAAGGAATGGGGTCGTCTTTGACAGTTCCACAGGTTTCACACTTCCAGACCGTTCTGTTTTTTCTCCTGATGCCTCTTGGATATCACTTGAAAAATGGAAGGCAATTTCAGAAGAGGATAAGAGCAAGTTTGCTCCAATATGCCCTGAATTTATCGTTGAAGTCAGATCAAAGTCGGACAATCTGGAAGATCTAAAAAAGAAAATTACGGTCTGGATTGCCAACGGTACGCACCTCGCATGGCTAATTGATCCTATTGAAAAAAATAGCTGGATATTTCGCCGCGACGGTTCCGTCGTAGCCATACATGGATTTGATAAAAAAATAATTGGAGAGAAACCGGTGGACGGATTTGTTTTAGATCTCGCGTTCCTTCAATAACGATAGGACTTATACTGCAAAACTCTCCCCGCATCCGCATGTGCGCGTTGCGTTAGGATTGATGAATTGAAATCCTTTCCCGTTTAGGCCGTCAGAAAAATCCAAGGTCGTTCCGAGCAGATACAACAGACTTTTTTTATCCACTAAAATCTTAATGCCTTTGTCTTCGAAGATTTGATCAGCGGGTTTTACTTCATCATCGAAATTAAGGTCATACATAAGCCCAGAGCAGCCTCCTCCCTTAACCAACACGCGTACATTATTGTGTACAACTTTTCCTTCTTCCTTGCGTAGGGAAATTATCTTCTCTTTTGCTTTCTCTGTTACGTTTATCATAATGACTCAATCAATATACTTAACTATGAAATTGGATTCAACACAACACTGAACACGGTAATCGTATTCATATCCCGGCCATAATACAATTTCTGTAATGCATCCAATATGTTTCCTGCCTTAAAATATGATGTATGCAACTCTGTATCACCTTTAGCCACCCACTGGATCGTATAAGAATTTTCCTTTTCCTTATAGCTTTGAACGTAAGTGAGCATCTTTGTCAGCGCATGGACTTTATCCGCCCCTGTTTCACTATGAAAAAGGAATGCTTGGTTATGGCGAGGATTGATGGTAATTAAATCCAGTTTTACCTTGCCGTCCAGCGTTGTGTATTCAAACACCAGATCTGACGTACGCAGCCCTAAATAATCTTTGATTTCTTGCTGTATGCGGGCTGCTTCTACATGCATCTCATTCAGTGTCTCAGTCATCATACTAAGTTTTCATTGCCTAAACTTTCGATTTAGGCGAAAAGTTTCTTCTTTGGGTGTAAAGTTAACAAATATGGAAAAACTTGAACACATTGGTATCGCCGTTAAGAATATGGATCGTAGTAATGCACTTTTCGCGGCCCTGTTGGGTCAGGAGCATTACAAAATTGAAGCCGTAGAATCGGAAGGCGTTAGAACCTCGTTTTTCCAGGTTGGAGGTGTAAAAATCGAACTTTTGGAGGCGACTCATCACGACTCACCGATTGCTAAATTCATTGAGAAAAAAGGCGAAGGTATTCATCACCTGGCTTTTTCAGTTTCTAATATTTCCGAAAGTATTCAATCCTATAAAAAGAAAGGATTTGAGATAA
>DASQTN010000060.1:0-4068 GCA_035641895.1 Chryseolinea sp.
CCGAATGATGACCCAAAAAAAAGAAAAATGGGACATCTATAATGTCGATAGTACCGGAACCGATGTTAAAGTCTTTATGGGTGAGTCGGTTGCTGAAGAGTTTTGGGTTGGAAAAAATAACGCCGGCGCCAACTATATTCGATTGGACGACGATAATGAGGTGTATGAAGTATCCGTACCGATTGAAAGTTATTTCAATAAGACATTTTCTGAATGGCGCGATAAGTCCTTTACTCGTCTTGAACCTGAAAAAGTTTCGGCAATTAACTTTCAATATCCTGGCGACAGCAGTTTTGTTTTACGCCAAGAAAAAAATAAATGGCGAAGTGATAATATAGAAGTCGATTCTGCCAGCGTAGCAAGGTATTTAAGCAAACTGCGGTCGAAGCAAATTCCGAGATTTGAGGAAAACTTTGTTCCGCAAGCAGAAGCCTCTCATAAACTTTCTTTCAGCAATGACTCGGGCGAAATGCTCACCGTGCATGCTTGGAGTGCGCCAGAAGGCAAATGGATATTAACGTCAAGCCTACAGAACGAGGTCTATTTTTCTACAAAAGACAGTTCGCTAATACGCGACTTATTGCCAGGAAGAAAGGCATTTTCAAAGATGTAACGGCAAATGCGTTTTATGCATTATCACGCCGTGCGCAAAACCAATTCACAAAGTACGCAAAAATCATTGCGGCCTTTGCGACTCCTCGCTTATGCGACCTTCGTGTGAAATGCATTTATTACGACGATATGAATAGATAAAAGTTTTCATTAAATTGATAGGCACCACACGTGCCTATGGAAAAAGTCTCAAAAGCGATATTACGATATCTTTTTCAGGAATATCTAAAAGGGCCGAGTGTTCAATATTCCATTAATGAAATTACAAACCGATTCAAATCCGATCCCGTTGCTGTAAGCAATTTTATGATGGATAGACATTGGATCAGGGAACAGTGGATTCACCAGACGAACCTTGTAACCTGTCGAATAACTGTGTTGGGCATTGAGGAAGTTGCTCCTGCTTTTGTCCACAACAAAATAAAATATTTGATCACGGGACTCATTAAGGCTGGTGGTCGAAAAAGTTTAACTGAAATTTTCGAAAAGAAGATTGAAGAATACGCTGTTGCATTTGACATAGTCTGCCAACTAGAAAACCTTGGGCTTGTTACCATCATGCACGACGAAGGCTCCCTCGATATCACCCTGACTACCGAAGGGTGGCAGTATTTGGAAAAACAAGGTAAGTCTTTGTACGCTCTGATGGCTATCGCGTAAACATCGCCTTATCTTGTTCATTTAATAACTGACAAATTCTATTCATATTTTAACGATTCCACAGGATTTGTTCGTGCGGTCTTCCAGGAATGAAAGGCGACGGTAAGGAATGCAAATATCAACGCAACAACTGCGACCAAAATGAATGTTGAATAGTTGAGCGGTGCCTGATAAGCAAAATTACCCATCCACTTGTCGACAACGTAATATGCCGGCATAAAAACTAATACTGCGGCAATGATGACAAGAAACATGATGTCTTTGTAGAGCAGGTATATAATCCGGGAAGTGCTGGCACCATGTACTTTCCTGATGCCGATTTCTTTAGTGCGTTGTGCCGCCGCAAATGCCGACAGTCCGAGCAAGCCGAGCAACGAAATAAATATACAGATATACGAAAGGTTGGAAAGCAATTTATACTGCGTTTGGTCAGCTCTATATTGTTCGTTAAAGCGTTCATCCAAAAAGAAATATTCAAATGGATGATTTGGATCGTAGCCTGTCCATTTCTCTTTAATGTAATTCATCGTTTCCGGCAAATTGTTAGCCGACACCTTTAAAGAAAGGAAACCACCTTCTTCCCGTGATTTAATAATTAACAGGGGCTCAATCGGATTGTGCAGCGAGCTGAAATTGAAATCTTTTATAAGCGCAATAACCTGACCCTCCGTTTCTCCATGAAACCACTTTACCTTTTTTCCAATCGGATCGTCGCCCCAGCCCATCAGTTTTGCAGCAGCTTCATTACACATAAAAATATTATCAACATCCGCGGTTGGACCTGTTTGAAAGTCACGACCTTTTAAAATGGTAATACCCATTGTTTTGAAATAGTCCTCTCCTACGGCGATCATCGAAAACGCTTGTTGCTGCATACCATTACTTCCTTCAGCCCACATGACCGGTCCCCCTACGCCCATACCCATAACGTTATAGGAGGTCGTCGCCCCTATAATATTCGGATTTTGCAGCAGTTCATTTTTTATAGATACAATTTGATTTTGGACAAGGGTGTCCTGTATGGGGAGCACGAGAACATTGTCTTTATTAAAACCAAGATCCTGGTTGCGCATGTAGTCAATTTGATCCTGCATAAAAAGCGTGCATGCAACGACAAAAATCGAGATGGCAAATTGTGTGGTGATTAAAATCTTCCGCAAAGTATGACCGGACTGCCGGTTTTTGAACGACCCCTTCAGTGCCATAATCGTCGGAATACTTGGGAGCAAAAATGCTGGATACAAGCCGGAAAGCAAACCAATTCCCAGTGCAATGGCGATTGAACCGAAAAGCAAACCCGGATTATTTATAAAATCCACACCTAGATTACGCCCGATCAATTCGTTGAAAGAAGAAAGGTTAACAACAATCTGAACCATGATGACGGCGACTACCAGCGACACCAATGAAAGGAAAACCGATTCGCCGAGGAACGAAAGCACCAGTGTTGCCCTTCCGGATCCAAGGGTTTTTTTCATTGCAATTTCAGTCGCGCGTTTCGTTGACTTCGCGGTTGACAGGTTCATATAATTGATACATGCTAACAGCATGATAAAAATACCTATGGCGGTAAAGGCGTACAGATAGGCGATGTTACCAAGCGGTTCATCGCTGTCGAGGTCCGAATGAAAATGAATATCGGCAAGGGAATGAAGGATCGGCGTATATTTCCCACCCACTTTATCTCCAAAGGATTTATAATACTTATTAAAAATAGTTGGGAACTTCGCGTAGAAATCTTGCGGGTTATAATTTTCCGGCATGAGTGCGTACAGGTACACATCAGGGTTCCAGAAGGCCTCGGACTTGATCTGATTACCGTTTTCTAATGTCCAGTCGCGCGCCTTACTTAAACCGGATAAAAGAATATCAAATTTCAGATGTGTATTTTCGGGGAGATCCTCTATAACCCCGGTGACTTTCCAAAGCTCACCAGCTATGAATAAAGATTTGTTTATAGGGTCATCGTCTCCAAAATACCTTTTCACCATGGACTCTGTAATAACCACAGAATTCAACTGGTTCATGCAGGTTTTCTGATCACCCTTAATAAAATTATGTTTAAAAACCTGAAAGTAAGAAGAATCGGTGCGTACAACGTCTTCTTCATAATATGCCATATCGTCACCGTTGCGGTCATACTTAACCAAAACATGATCCCAATTATTTGCTCGTGTTAAAGCCTGAACTTCTGGAAATTCTTCTCTCAAAATATCACCAAGTTCGCGGGCTGATCTGGCACCGCGGATTTCCACTCCTGTAGCCTGCAAGTGTCCTCCCACGCGATAAATTCTTTCGTGATTTGCGTAGTGCTTGTCGTAGTTAAGATCGTGTTGAAGGATTAATAAGAGAATTATGCTGACGGCTATACCGAGCGCCAGTCCCAGAATATTCAAAAGAGAAAAGAATTTGTCCTTCAAAAATACTCTGACAAAGAATTTCAAATGTGTACGGAGCATGAGGCGTGCGTTGGGTTTTTGGATATGATGAAAATGGCTCGTTGTTAGTTTCAAGAACGGTGCCGTTTTGAAAAACTTGTTTTAAGATAAGAGAAGGCCCTGCTCTATAGCATGACTGGCCGTATTTGAACACTTTAACACCGTAGTTGGGACAGGTGGAAAATCCTTTTCCACCCTGAGCCACCCCCATTCGGCAACTATACTCATTACTTTGCCAACGGATCCGGTCTTAGCTGGAACTTAAAAACTTTGCTTGTCGTGCCTTTTCCACCTTCCATGTGGAAAGGAGCACGGGTACTTATAGTTGCCCATAATCCGCGCCCCTTCCATCCTCCGT
>DASQTN010000061.1:0-2522 GCA_035641895.1 Chryseolinea sp.
ACACGACGATCTCTGACAAAGGTGGCGCTGGATTAGGTTTTGTGGATATGGCCCGAAAGTCTGGGGGAAAGTTAGAATTTGAATTCCCGGAAATGTCTGCAGAATATTGCTTCTTCTGCTTGAAAGTAAATGTGCCTCGGGAAACTGAATAATTGATATCGATAAAAATTAAAATTGACTTATACCATGGAAATTTTAAATCTGGAAGGAACTGAAGATACACCAAAAATAATTCTTGATAAGAAGAATGGAATTTTTGAAATCTCAGGCCGTTCATTACCGGAAGATTCAGCTGAATTCTACCGACCAGTACTTGAGTGGATCGAAAAGTATGGAAACGATCCTAATGCTAATACTGATTTCGTATTTAAACTCGAGTATTTTAATACAGCATCTTCAAAACTTATCCTCGATGTACTCTCATCCCTGGAAGACATCAAGGCAATGAAAATCCTATGGTATTTTCATGAAGATGATGAAGATATGGAAGAAGCTGGCCAGGAATTTTCCGAGCTTGTTGAAATTCCATTTGAGTTCAAAACATACTGATTTCACGGCAATCATAGAGAATCGGTTACTAGCCATTGGACATTTGTCCAATTACTAATTTTTTTTAAGGGCCGGTAACCGATATTTTTTTATCATCTATAACACATTGCATCTATGAGTGAAGAAATACTCAAGGCCCTCACACAACTTTTTGCAATTATCACCAAACAGGATGGGGGCGTAACAGAACGGGAGCGGCAGTTTGTAATAAACTTTTTTCAAACTGAACTCGATCAGGATTCCATTAAAGAATATCTTGAACTGTACGATCAGTTTTCTGAATACGGAAAAGATGATGGTAAAGGCCGACTTACTTCTGTTAAAGATTCTGTAAAGACACTTGGAATCTGTAAGAAGATCAACAAGACCCTGTCACAAAAACAGAAGGTCGTTGTGTTAATCAAATTATTTGAACTCGTTGGAACCGATAAGAATTTTTCGTCACAACGGATGGAAATTATCAACACAGCTTCTACCGTTTTTAATATCGTTCAATACGAGTATCAACTGATCGAGCGTTTTGTTGTGTCAGAAGAAACAAAGGCTCTTAATTATGTCGACATTCTCGTACTTGATAAAGAACATGGCCCTGAAGAAAATCATGTAAACAAACATGTCCATGGTCATATCGAGGGTAGCCTCATATTCATGCGCGTTCAAAGCGTGGATATGTACTTCACAAAATATGTAGGTGAAGAATCTAATATGCTGAATGGATTTCCCATGCAGCCTAATCGTGTATATCTATTCTCCCACGGCAGTACGATTAAAACGCAAGCCGGAGACGCGCTGTATTACAGCGATCTCGTAGCCAATTTTAACGAAGAACTAAAAACTACAAAATTATCGTTTAACGTAATAATCGACGAGCTGAAGTTTCGAAATGGCGGAATCGGTTTACGTCACGTTAACATTTCAGAAGGTCCTGGGAAATTAATTGGTATCATGGGCGCCAGTGGTGCGGGTAAGACTACGTTGCTCAATGTAATGGCCGGATTAGTAAAACCAACAGAGGGAAAAATCCTCGTCAACGGCTTCGATATCAATGCACAAAAGGATAAAATCCATGGTGTTATCGGATACGTTTCGCAGGATGATCTATTGATCGAGGAATTAACGGTTTATCAGAACTTATACTATAACGCTAAACTATGCTTTGCCGCGTTCACCGAAGAACAACTTCATAAGCGCGTGATGGAAGTATTGGAGAATCTTGGATTGGATCAAAGAAAGGATCTGCCAGTGGGTAATCCCCTGGACAAGACAATCAGTGGTGGTCAGCGCAAGCGTCTTAATATCGCGCTTGAGCTAATTCGCGAACCTGCTATTTTATTTTTGGATGAGCCAACCTCAGGACTTTCTTCGCGCGATTCGGAAAACGTGATAGACTTACTAAAAGAACTTTCCCTCAAGGGAAAACTGATCTTTGTGGTGATCCATCACCTTCGTCAGATATCTACAAGATGTTTGACAAGATGATCATTATGGACACCGGTGGATATCCTGCATATTATGGCCCTCCGGTTGAAGCAGTAACGTATTTCAAAAAATCCACTCACCAGGTCGACAGCAATCGTGGACAATGCGAAACATGCGGCAATGTAAACCCTGAGCAAATCTTCAATATTATTGAAGCAAAGGTGGTTGACGAATATGGCCAACCCACGAACAAACGAAAGCTCACACCGCCTCAGTGGTACGACTTGTATAAAAACCATTTCAAAGGTTCACGGGTCGAGGATGTGAAAGAAGCTCCACCCCACTCTTTAAATCTTCCTAATAAGATCAAACAAACCATTGTTTTTGCAACGCGGGACACGCTGTCAAAACTTAGCAACAAGCAATACCTTCTCATCAATTTGTTAGAAGCACCGTTGCTTGCCATTATACTTGCAGTTATCATTAAATACAAAAGTGCGCCCGGTGGCCAGGAATACTTGTTCCGGTTCAACGAAAACTTTCCTGCTTTTCTA